>CAZSTM010000272.1:0-6119 GCA_964609635.1 uncultured Gemmatimonadales bacterium | reverse complement strand
GGTATCGATCAAGTTTCTTACAGGCAGCTCGACCAGGGAGACGAGGCTGGAGAGCGCGGCGAAAAGCAGGGCCAGAAAAAATATCACCAGCATTAACTGGCCGCCGCCGCCTTTGCCCAGAAGTCTCGGCATCCAGATAAAGGTGAGCCCGGTGTTGGTTTCACCTGTAGTACTCGTCAGCCGCAGGGCCTCGGCTTCCGGCAGTAGAGCGAAAACGGTCGGAATAATTGCCAGGGCCGCAAGAATGCTGGCGGCGCTGTCGCTAAACCCCACGATTACTGAGTTTTCAACCACGTGCTCCCGTGAACGGGCGTAAACCGAGTAGGTAAGCAGCAGGCCCCAGCCGCCTCCGGTGGACCAGGCGGACTGGGTCAGTGCTTCGAGGTAAATGCGCGGCTCGGTGAAATCCGCCGGGTCGAAGTGAAAAAGATAGCTCACTCCTGAGAACGCTCCCGGCAGCAGCAGCGCCCGCACGGCCGAGTAGGTGAGAATCACCGCGAGCACGGGAATGAAAATGAGTGCCGAGCGCTCGATTCCGGATCGGACCCCGGCCAGTACGATCGCTCCTACAGCTACCGATGCCGCCAGGTGAAACCCTACCGCCTCCCAGCTTCCGGCAAAGCTGTTCCAGTATTCCGGGCCCGTTGAGGAGCTTACCGTACCCAGCACAGTTGAAATGAAATACTTCAGGCACCAGCCCGTAAGCACAGAATAGTAGCACATGATCCCGGCAGCCGCCAAGGCCACGAACCCACCCATCCAGGCGCCGCGCAGGCCCATCATAGCGGTAAACGAGCCCACCGTTCCGCGACGGGTGGTCCTGCCGATAGCGCTTTCTGTCGCCATCAGGGGGATCGACCAGAGGAAGAGGAACGCAACCCAGAGCAGGATAAACACTCCTCCTCCATTGGCGACTGCTACCCTGGGAAACCGCCAGATGTTTCCTGTCCCTACGGCCAAGCCGATTGCAGCCAGCAGTACTCCCATACGCGAAGAGAAATACTCCGAACGACCGGATGCTGCCGTACCTGGGCTTTTTTCTGGCGTAAGGTTCATCGGGCCTTCCCTTATATTATTTCAGGTAAATTATAATCGAAAAAAAGCTAACCTGACTCCCGAAAACAATGCCGGGAAGGGTTCTTCGAGCCGTAGGATATGTTTGGAATATGATTATCCAACTTGGCTCGTGGTGAAAAAAGGGGCGGGGAGCCCTCCACACCCCGTTAAGACGGTATACCTGAACGCCTAATAATGGAGCAGTCTTTCTTGCTCTGTCAAGATTTAATCAGGTTTTGTATGCTTGGGTTGGAGCTTTAACAGGACAGCAGATAAACCGGATGGATGGGAAAAGGCTGTATCCCTTGTGTTAGGGGTTTTTACCCCTGTTTTCCGGCGAAACATCCAATCGCAATATTCACCCGACAAATAATCCTTGTCAAAACACCTCTGAAAAGTAATAATTTCAATTAATGTAGAGTATTGAGATGAAGGGTATAATTGAAACCCTAAAACTTCTAAAAAAATTATTGAGATATATGCTTAAGATTGAAAACTCGCCTGATCTGCGGCTTTTGAGGCTTGCAGCGGTTATTATCGCGGCGTGTTTTTACGGCGGACAAAGCCTGAGAGCCGAGCCAATCGCCTGGAGCTCGCAAGGAGTCGTTTTTTCAGCGGGGGAGGCAGGCTCATTCGATGAGACTGCGGTCAAGGACCCCTCGATTGTCTATTACCGGGGATACTGGCACCTGTTCTACACCTCCAGAGGCAGGGAGCGCTACGGCCTGGGCTATGCCAGGGCCGGGAGTATTGAGGAACTTCAGGTTGCGAGCCGGTATGACTTGAGCTACCTCGACACCGCTTATTGCGCCGCTCCCCAGGTGTTTTATTTCGAGCCGCAGAAAATGTGGTATCTGATTTACCAAAACCGGGGCGGAAACTACCTGCCGGTTTATTCCACCAACCGGGACCTTTTCGCTCATCGGAAGTGGAGCACGTCCAGGGCGTTGATCGAGAACAACGACAATCGGCGCAAGATAGATTTCTGGATCATCTGCGACAGCCTCGAAGCCCATCTCTTTTACGCCGACAACGATTCGAAAATTTACCGTATGAGCACGGGACTGGACTCGTTTCCCAAAGGCTTTTCCGGGCCGGAAATTGCTGTTGAACTTCGCAGGCAAAGCTACGAAGTCCACGAAGCGGCCCATGTTTACACTCTTGAGGGCCCGGATGGATACCTGATGATCGCCGAATGCATTCGGCCCGGGGAAGAGGGATACATCCAACGTTTCATAACCGCGCTGCGGGCGACCGAGCTCACCGGCGGATGGCATCCGGTCTCCGATCTGAAAGACGGCGTTTTCGCTGATGAAAAGAACGTATTTTTCGGCCGGAACCGCTGGACTTTCAACCTGAGCCACCCGGAGCTGATCCGCACCAACTACAACCAGACTCCCCAGGTCGATCCGCAAAAGATGCGCATGATGGTCCAGGGCCTGCCGCCGGAGACAAAAATCATGCCTTATCCGCAGTATCCGTGGTGTTTGGGGATAATATCCGTAAAGTAATCAAGAAGGTTTTCTCGGGCAGAGACTACCGGAGGCATGCCGTCCATGAGCGAGACTATTACCGGAGAGCTCGAATACATAAGTTACCACAGCGAGGAGAGCGGCTACACTGTGGCCCGTTTTCGGGAAGGCGGCTCGGGCGAAACCCTGACAGTGGTGGGACACCTGACCGGGGTCCAGGCCGGGGAATTTTTACGGCTTACCGGCACCTGGAAACAGCACCCGCGCTTCGGCCGGCAGTTCGCCGTGGAAACCTGCGAGTTCATCTACCCGGAGACCCTTGAAGGCATCGAAAAATACCTGGGCTCCGGTGCAATCAAGAGTGTCGGGCCCAAGACCGCAGAGAAGATAGTGGCTGCTTTCGGCCACCGGACCCTGAAAGTGATCGAGGAAGAACCGGACCTGTTGATCCAGGTGCCGGGTCTGGGAGCACGGCGGGTTGAGGTTATTCGGCAGGCCTGGCAGGAGCAGCGTGAGGTTCGCCGGGTGATGGTTCTCTTGCGGAGTTTCGGACTGGGCGGCGCCCTGTCGGCACGCATTTACCGGGAATACGGCGCGAACGCGGTGGAAGCGGTCAGACAGAACCCTTACCAGCTGGCCGAACAGGTGCGCGGCATCGGCTTTCTGACCGCGGACCGGATCGCTCAGAGCCTGGGAATGAAAGCAGACAGCCCCTTGCGACTCGCCAGCGGACTGGTCTTTGCCATGGAGCAGGCGGAGGATAGGGGGCACACCTGTTTACCGGTGGACCGGTTGCTCGAAAAAGCCGCAGATCTGCTCAAAGTAGAGCCTGAGCGGCTGAAACCGGTACTGGAGGAAATGGTAAGCCTGGGCCGGCTGGCTGTCGAGCAGGATGGCGCCGGGCAGAACCGGTTCGTTTATTCGGCCCGCTGCCATTGGGCGGAAACCATAGTTGCCCAGGTGCTTGGAAGGTGGTTCTCAGGCGGTCGGACGCTGGATTTATTCGGCAGGAATCATTCCGGTGAGCCCTGGTTTGCAGCACTGAATGATTTCGAGCGTGAAAACGGGATCGAGCTTACCGTGGACCAGACCGCAGCCGTGCTGGGTGTTTTGCGCGACCGGGTTTCAGTCATTACCGGAGGCCCCGGCACGGGAAAAACCACTATTATCGCCGCTTTCATCCGGCTGATGCAGTTAGAGCGGGTTCAGGTGGTCCTGGCGGCTCCCACCGGCCGGGCGGCAAAGCGCCTTAGTGAGACCACCGGACTGCCCGCTTCCACCATTCACCGCCTGCTGGGCTGGAGCTTCCAGGAGGGCCGCTTCCTTCACCATGCCGGCCGCCCCCTGGAAGGGGAGGTGTTCGTGGTGGACGAGGTCTCCATGGTGGACCTGCCGCTTTTTGCCAGCCTGCTTGCCGCCCTGCCTCCGGATGCAGTGCTGATCCTTGTGGGTGATGTGGACCAGCTCCCCTCTATCGGCCCGGGAAAAGTCCTGGCCGACCTTATCGAGAGCCGTACTCTGCCGGTATACCGGTTGCATGAGGTCTTCCGCCAGGCTCGCAGCAGCCTGATAATCCTGAACGCCCACCGGGTGCGCAGGGGGTTGATGCCTGTGGATCCGCGCTCCGATGGGGAGATTCCTGCTCCGGACACGGAAATGGAAGTTAAGGGGATCGAGCCGGACTTTTTCCTCCTGCGGCAAACCGACCCGGAGAAAGTCCGTGAGGCGGTAGCCGGCTTGGCCGCCGAACGTCTGACAGCTCGTTTCGGGATAGACCCCTTGCTCGATCTGCAGGTAATCACCCCGATGAACAAGGGGCCCTGCGGAACCCGCGCACTCAACGAGCTGCTGCAGCAGGTGCTGAATCCCCGGGGGCATAGGATCCCTTTCACCGGGCGCAGAATGTGTCTCGGCGACCGGGTGATGCAGTTACGCAACGATTACGAAAAGGATGTTTTCAATGGGGACATCGGCCAGGTTTCGGCTTTCGAGCCTGAACTGCAGACTGTAACCGTTGATTTCGACGGGCGGCCGGTCAAGTATGAAAGTTACGAGCTGGAGGATGTTGATATAGCCTATGCGGTAACTGTCCATAAAAGCCAGGGCAGCGAGTACCCGGCGGTAATTATTTGTCTTTTGTCCGAGCACTTTGTCATGCTTCAACGCAACCTTCTTTATACCGCCATCTCCCGTGGTAAAAAAGTGGTGGTCCTGGTCGGCGATCCTGCGGCGATCGGCCGCGCAGTGGAAAATGCCAGGGTGCAATTCCGCTACACCCGCCTGGCCAAGCGCTTGCAGGCGGTCGGTGGTGCCTGAGTATTACCTCTAAAATTAATGTTGACAATTATTCTCAATCTAAGTAAATATTTCCTGGACTTGTTTTAATCGAATCCGCTGTATTTATACATAGGCAAGGGCTGATGTCTGGTTGCTGGGAAAAGATCGCTGCTGCGGCCGCCGCCAATAACAGCCGGATCTGTGTGGGTCTGGACTCCGAGCGATCCAGGCTCCCCCAGTCTGTGGCAGGCAAATCAGACCCGGTCTATTCGTTTAATTGTGCGGTGATCGAGGCTACTATCGACCTGGTATGCTGCTACAAGCCGAACATGGCGTTTTACGAAGCCGAGGGTGTCGAGGGGCTTAAAGCTCTGGCCGCGACCATAAAATATATAGACGGCCGGGTACCGGTGATTCTCGATGCCAAACGGGGGGATATCGGCAACACCGCCCGTAATTATGCCCGCGCCGTGTTCGACCGACTGGGAGCCGATGCAGTTACGGTCAATCCCTACCTGGGTTTCGACTCGGTCGAGCCTTTCCTTGAATACCCGGACAAAGGAATTTTTATCCTCTGCCTGACCTCCAACCCGGGCTCTGTCGATTTCCAGCTTTCGCCGGACGAATCACCGCTTTACGAGCAAGTGGCGACCAAGGTGCTCGAATGGGATCAGGGCAAAGGCCGCCTGGGACTGGTGGTGGGCGCGACCCATCCTGAGAAGATCGAGCGGATTCGTTCCCTGGCACCGGATCTGCCCTTTTTACTGCCCGGTATCGGCGCCCAGGGAGGCAGCATTGAATGCGTGGATGCCGCCGAAGTCCCGGGAGGACGCCTGGGTGTTGTGGTAAACGCTTCCAGAAGTATTATTTATGCAGGCGACGGCAAGGATTTCGCGATCAGGGCAAGGGATGCCGCAGAGAAACTTCGACTACTGGTGGGAGGTCCACATTCCTGAAAACTTATTAAATCCACATACTTAGCGTAAAGGCACGGCTACCTCACCACTCTTGACTAGTTTGCCGGCAAGTCTTGCCCCGTGCCCCTGCCACGTATGACATTATAACGAGAATTAAATGATCCATGGAGGAATGATGGCTGAAGATCTGAGTGCTCGTTTCTTGAAGTTTCTTCGAGACAACGGTTATCTGGTTACCCGGCAGAGACGCAGAATAGCCGAGGTGATATTCGACTCCAAGGGCCACCTGAGTGTGGAGGATGTCCGGGACTTGCTTCGACAGAGAAAGATATCAGCATCCATAGCCTCGATTTACCGTACTCTGGATGTAATGATCAGGAGCGGTCTGGTGGTCCAG
>CAZSTM010000271.1:0-6160 GCA_964609635.1 uncultured Gemmatimonadales bacterium | reverse complement strand
CATCAACATACCAAGTTGGCTGTGCCATCACTGGCACCACAGCCATCACCAAACTGAGGCTAATCACCAGCACCAACGCAGACAGGATACTAAAACCTTTTCTTTTCATTTTCCTTCTCCTTTCCTTTCAAAATCGCCTTATTTTAAGTATTTATTACCAAAGGGAGTATAAGCCGAAATTTTCAGGATCACCGGGGAAGTCCGGCACAGTACCTCTTACTTTTTCCCACTTCCCACTCTCCCTATGACCATAAAGGAATTCTTGACAGGAATTTTTAAGCACCGGTAATACCACAGGAGATACTCATGGCTGAAAAAAAGGTAAACCGGAGGAGATTCATCTCATCTACGGCGGCCGGAGCTCTGGCTGCCGCGGCATTAAGCAGAGAAGTCAGGGCCTCCGCCGCCGGGAAAGACCGCTCGAATATTCTCTGGATCATTGCCGATGACGTGGGTGACGGGGATCTCGGCTGCTACGGGCATCCCACCATCAGGACCGAGAACCTCGACAGGCTGGCCGCAGAGGGAATCCGCTTTACCAACGCCTTCGTGACAACCAGCAGCTGCAGCCCGAGCCGGGTTTCTATGTTTACCGGACTCTATTCGCACGCCGCCGGGGCCGAGGACCTGCACACCCCTCTTCCCGCCGACCAGGTGATCCTGCCGGGCTTTCTCGCCGAACAGGGCTATCACACCATGAATGTGGGCAAACTTCATCTGGGACCCGAGGGTGCGAGACAGTTTCACCAGGTGGACCCGGAACACGTGGATGAAAACAGCCGTCCCTGGAAACACCTGCTGGAAGGCCGTCCCAGGGACAAAGCCTTTTTCTTCTCCATAGGGTTTACCGACCCCCACCGGCCGGGAGTGCAGCCTTACCGGAGGGGAGTGATCCCGGATCCTACCGACCCGGCGGATATAATCGTGCCTCCGTATCTCGCCGACACTCCAGAGACACGCGAGGACCTGGCCGGCTATTACGACTCTTGCGTACGCCTGGATCGTAACGTGGGCGAAATCCTATCCCACCTGGAATCCGAAGGCCTGGCTGAAAACACTTTGGTGGTCTTTCTCTCCGATAACGGGATGCCGTTTCCCAGGGCGAAAACCAGCTGCTACGACAGCGGCATCCGGGTGCCGGTGATAGCGCGCCTGCCCGGTAGAATCCCCGCAGGCGCGGTGAGCGACGCCCTGATAAGCACGGTGGACCTGGCCCCCACCATGCTGGCTCTGCTGGGTGTTTCACCCCCATCCTCGATGCAGGGGCTGGACATGCAGAAGGTCCTTTTCGACCCGCAGGCAAGAATAAGAAAATACATCCATGCCGAGCGGAACTGGCACGACATGGACGACCACCAGCGCGCGGTGCGCGATGAGCGCTACAAGTACATTAAGAACTTCTTTCCCCGCGAGCCCATGCCTCTGTCTATCGACCTGTTTTTCTCCCCGTCCTACAAGACCCTGCTCAGCCTGCGGGACACCGGCCGCCTGACACCCGAGCAGATGCGCTTATTCATGGTTCCCCGTGCCGCGGAGGAGCTCTATGATACCCGGGCCGACTCTTACGAGTTTGTCAACCTGGCGGGCGATCCGGCTTACGCCGGTGTGCTCGAGCGCATGAGGGCCGAGTGTGAGCGCTGGACAACAGACACGAATGATATCCCGCCGGAGAAGCGGAAGGAGAACAACGTAGATTTTTTCACCCATGAGACTTTCGGCGTCCTGGGCGTGCCGCCCACTCCGCGCCGGAAGAAGAAGTAGCTTTTGGGGGGAAATAAATATTTTATCATTCGGCAAGTTTGAAATGCCGCAAGACAGCAAAGAAAATAGGGATTGTCTATCGATAGAAAGGAGCAGCCAAGTGGGCGAACCCATCGACCGGCGAACCTGGATGAAACAGCTAACCGGCTGTGCCGCAGCTTCCGGAATCCTGGCCTGCGCGCCGGGCGCTCAGAGACAGCCGCGGCAGCGGGAGGAAACAGGCTTGAACACCTATTTCGGAGACCTGCACAACCATAACAGCATCGGCTACGCCAGGGGATCCCTGGAGCGCTCCTTCGAGATCGCCCGCAGCCACCTGGATTTTTTCACTTTCACCCCGCACTCGCACTGGCACGATGTCCCCACCATGGAACAAGACAAACACCGGAAATGGCTGGAGGGTTTCGAGGTTACCAGGGCAAACTGGCCGCGGGTTCAGCGCCTGAACGAAAGCTGCCACGAACCGGGCAGGTTTGTCACTTTTCACGGATACGAGTGGCACTCCTCGGAGTACGGGGATTTCTGCATTTACTTTCCCACGGATGATTCCCCCCTGACCCATTTCGACAGGCTGGCCGACCTTCAGCAGTTCGCCTTTGAGAAAGGGGCTCTGCTGATCCCCCACCATCCGGGATACCGTCAGGGAAGAAGGGGAGCCAACCCCCGATTCTGGGACCCGCGGGTAACCCGGCTTTTGGAGATTTATTCCGAGCACGGCAACGCCGAGTGCGATGAGGGCCCTGGCGATTACATACGTCACTCCATGGGAGGCCGCTGGACCCCCAATACCCTGGATGCAGTACTCAAGAGCGGGTACCGGGTAGGGGTGCTGGCCTCCAGCGATGATCACCTGGGCTACCCCGGGGCTTACGGCGAGGGGTTGGCGGCGATCCTGGCACCTGAGCTGACCCGGCAGGCGCTGTTTGAGGCTTTAAGCAAGCGCCGGGTCTATGGGGTCACCGGGGATAGAATCAGGCTGGATTTCCGCCTGAACGGCAAGCTGATGGGCGAAGAGACAGGGTATATCAAAAAACGGTCAATCTCCGCAGACATCCTCGGCTGGGACAGCATCGACCGGGTGGAGCTGATCAAAAACGGCCGGGTGATCCACCGCGACTTCCCCATAGATAAACCGGTTAAAGACAGTCTCCGGGACAAGCCGCTGCTTGTCCGGATAGAGTTCGGCTGGGGTCCCTGGGCCAGCCTGGAAATGGCCAGGGTATGCGACTGGGAGATGAATGTCGGCTTGAAGGGTGGCAAGATCCTGGAGTTTCAGCCCTGCTTCCAGTCCGGGCCCCTGGAGGAGGAGCGCCGCAACCGGGTTACCGTAAAAGATGAGAACGCTCTCGAGGTGATCTCCTACACCTCCCGGCGCCAGGCATTCGCCGAAAAGCCCACCAATGCGGTGGTACTTAAGGTACAGGCGGGGCCGGAAGCCCTGCTTACCATCGAGACTAAGAGGCCCTCGGGGAAAGTTATCGAGAAGAAACTGAAAGAACTTCTCAAGACCAACGAGGTTATTTTCACCGGACCTTTTCCGGATGAGTCGATTTTAATTCACCGGCCGGTTCCGCAGGTCCGCGCGCACAGTTCGTTCACCCTCACCGATGAAAGCGGCACAGATACGGCCGACTGGTATTATCTGCGGGCGACCCAGACCAACGGGCAGATGGCCTGGTCGAGTCCGATCTGGGTGGAGAAACGCGCCTGATCGATAATGACGGCGATTACTTTTCCTCCTCCTCCCAGGCTGCTTCGGGGGCCGAGGGGCCCTGGTGATTCCAGTAGCCCGGCTTATGCGAGCGCCAGCGTTTGTCCGCTTTTACAGCCAGGCTCGGGAACGGGTCGTTGACTTTCCCTAGGTGCTCGCTCAGCAGCTCGCGGTGCTCTTTAAGAGCTTCGGCGTATGAAAGATCGTGTATGAGGTTGCGTTTTTCGCCCGGGTCCTCCTCCAGGTCGTACAGCTCCTCCCCGTCACCTTCCACATATCTGGTATATTTATATTTATCGGTTCTGATCATCCGGCCCGGGGAGATGGTATATCCCCACTCGGTCTGCCACTCGCCGGCCACGTATCGGTGCGCGCTCTGTGGTCTTTCACCCCTCACCCAGGGGAGCAGGCTCATGCCGTGCAGGTCGCCGGGAACCGGCAGCCCTGCATAGTCGCAAAGTGTGGGCAGCAGGTCCAGGAGACTTACCAGCGGCTCCTGGATAAGCACTCCCTGCCCTGCCACACCCGGCCCCGCCAGGATGAAAGGAACCCTCGTGGTTTCCTCATAGAAACTCACCTGCTTGGTCACCATCCTGTGCGAGGCGATACTGTCCCCGTGGTCCGAGAAAAAAACCACCAGGGTGTTCCCGCCCTCCGGGGTCGAGTACAGGGCCTCCAGGATGGCGCCGATATGGGTGTCCACCAGACTGAGGTAATGGTAATAGGCGGCGAGGTAGTGACGGTAATTGGTTTCGCTCCATTTTGCCGCCTGCTGCAGGCGGCGGTGGCTGCAGCAGAGATACCGGACAGGCAGGGGTCTGGTCTCCAGGTCCTCGATCTCGAAGTTGTCCGGCAGGGGGGGGAGCTCCCCGGGAACGGGTATGTCCTGGTGGGGGCCTTCATTTGCCCCCACCCAGCCGCAGATGTTGTGCGGGTTGTTCAGGGAGGCCACCGCCAGGAAAGGCTTTTCATGTTTGCTTTTCAGGAACTCCACGCATTTTGTCGCTGCGTAAGGGTCCTGTTTGGAGTCGTAATTCACCGGCCAGGCCTCGGGAGATTCCAGCTCCACCTCTTTGGGGTCCACCAGCCTGAAACCCCTGAGAGAGCCGGCGTCGTGCTGCTTGCCGAAATGGACCGTTTCATACCCTCCGGCGGCGAATATGGCGCCGAGTGTGAGCATGGACTCCGGTATTCTCGGAACGGGATAGTTCATCCCGTTTGAGTCGACTCCGGTTTCGTGCGGCAGACGGCCGGTCCAGAAGGAGGCCCTGGAGGGCTGGCAGAGAGGGCAGTTAACGTATGATCTGGAAAACCTTACTCCCCCGGCCGCCAGGGAGTCGATGTTCGGGGTCCGGGCCCAACGGTCCCCATAAGAGCCTACCGCCCGCTGGGCGAGCTGGTCGCTGATAATGATCAGGATGTTGGGGCGCTCACTCGGCCAGGAGGGTTCCCGGCCGCAGGCGATTTGCGCCGCCAGTGCTAAAGACACTCCGCCTGCGCCGACCAGAAAATCACGACGGCTGGGGTATCCGGGTGTTCGCAGGTTTCTCATATCAATTTTCCTTTTCTTATCTACAGTATACTTGTTTTTCTAATATTCACCACAGGAAACTAATCGATGTAAGATAACAATAAAATAGTTTCAGCTAAATACCGAAATGCGATCGAGCCTTCTGAACCAGGCTGTCAAATGAGCCGGTATGGAAAAACAATACTCCCTCGGCGCGGGTGGTTCCGCCGGCAGGACAGTCAGGCATTTGAGGGTCGGAGTGGAAACAGGGGTTTCGGGGGTTGCAAAACAGTAACCGGGCAGGGTTCCAGATGGTAGCGACCCAACGGTTCTTATCTTTCCTGGAATGGATGGCAATCAGGGCCGGGTCGGCTTCTTCGTCGACAATCCTCCCCGGGCTGTTGCCCCGGAACCAGCCTATGGTGGGCAGGGTGCGGTTATCCAGGCCTCCCTTTAGATTTACGCCCCAGTTGATATTCGATCTCAAGTCCTTCCATCCACGGTCCGGCAGGTCACCATCATAATGGGTATCCTCACCGAGCTGGACCGGCTTGCCGTCGACCGCCACATAGGTCAGGGAATAATTGGTATCGCGGAATGCGGCCATTTTATGGGGTTTGAAACATACCAGAGTACGTATGTCCTCGACAGGCAGGTCGGAATCATTGACTATCTCGATATACATTCTGACCGCCGTTTGGTTTGCCGAGGCCCGGGTGCGCAGCAGAACTCCCTCGCGGGGAGAATGCTCGTACCAGGCGGACGTTGAATCGGCATTGAATCGCCAGGGAGAGGAAACCGGGGTCTTACTGTTATGGCCGGTGTTGGGAAGATTAACGCCCCAGCAATGCTCGGGAAAAGTCAGCGATGCATATTCTTCAGCATCCCAGGGTGAATAGATAAACAGGTCTTTGGTGCCGTTCTCTCTAGGTTCGGTGAAAGTGCCGAACTTGATCGGAAAAGTGTCGGCAGATTCCGGTGTGGGTGCGGGTCTCCCGCAGGAGACAAGCAGGCCTAGTAACAGCAGATGTATTTTTCTCATGGTTTCTCCTTTCGGTCGGCACTGTTTATTTCCGCCGTTCGAACGCCTCGTCGATTTTTTCCGCCAGGTATTGTTCGATCATCGCCAGGGCTTTCTCGCCGAATTCCTTGGTGATATGGCTGCGAATTTCACTGCC
>CAZSTM010000270.1:0-6189 GCA_964609635.1 uncultured Gemmatimonadales bacterium | reverse complement strand
CCGCATTGTCTGGCTGCATGTGGAGGCCACCGATGCCACCGGAAGGGTCTATCACCTGCCGGTGGATCCCAAGGGTTTTGACGGCGAGGAGTATACCATCGCTGCGGAAGTGCTGGCCTACCAGGACATGGGAATTGCAATGGATAACCCGGACTTCGAGGGCGTCCAGCGGGATGGGGTCCCGGCAGGCGACCGTATCTTCCGCATGCCCTATTTCGATCCCCAGGGACGGATGACCATTCAGCAGTGGAACACCAAAAGCCTGGGTGTCGACTACCGCATCCCTCCCCGCGGGACCAGGGTGGAAACCTTCTCTTTCACCCTGCCTTTCGATACGGCTCCCGGCCCTCTGACTGTCAAAGCCACGCTCAACTACAGCAAACTGGTCAAGCCGGTGGCCGATTTTCTGCAGGTACCGGCAGATGAAACCGAAACCATTGTAGTCAACGAGCATTCCACCGTAATCACTGTCTTTGACTGAAGAAGGAAAAATGAAAAAATTATCTATCCACCCGTTGATTGTTTTTCTGATAGTCGCCGGCGTTTCTTGGAGCATAACGGTGGAATACGCCCATGCCATCCCGGCGTTCGCCAGAAAATACCGCCTGAGCTGCAAAACCTGCCACCAGCCGATCCCCAGGTTAAAACCCTATGGGAACGAGTTCGCCGGCAACGGTTTTGTGCTCACCGATCAGGAAGCCCCGAGGTATTATGTGGAAACCGGAGACGACGAGCTCTCCCTTATCCGGGATTTTCCGATTGCCGTGCGCATGGAAGGTTTTGTTAACTATAACGACCGGGCAGGCAGGAAATCCGATTTCAACACACCGTACCTGCTGAAACTCCTCTCCGGCGGAGCGCTCACCAGGAACATCGCTTATTATTTCTACTTTTACATGGATGAAAGAGGAGAGGTCGCCGGAGTCGAGGACGCCTATATCCAATTCAACAACTTGCTCGGGGCGGAATTCGACATTTACCTGGGCCAGTTCCAGGTTTCCGACCCGCTGTTCAAGCGGGAGCTCCGTCTGAGCCTGGAAGACTACCAGATTTACAAGACCAGTATCGGCGGCTCCAGGATAAACCTGGCCTACGACAGAGGTCTGATGGTGACCTACGGAATGCCTACCGGTACGGACCTGGTTTTCGAGGTGGTCAACGGTAACGGGCTCGGCGAAGCCGACGACGCCAGAAATTACGACTCGGACAGGCACAAAAATTTCATGGGCCGTTTCTCACAGGATGTCGGAGAATACTTTCGGTTTGGGGCATTCGGCTACACCGGAAGGGAAAGAAGCGGCGGCCGGCTGAACGAGGTCTGGCTGGCCGGCCCGGACCTTAGTTTCACTGTCGGGGAAAAGTTCGAAATCAACGCGCAGTATGTCGAGAGGAGGGATACCAACCCTTACTTCCTGGCCGCCGGCTACCGGGAAATCGAAACCCGCGGCGCGATCGGAGAGATGATTGTCGCCCCCCACGGCGACGACAGCAAAGTCTACCTGGTGGGCCTGGTGAACTGGGTCGACTCGGACGACAACTCGGAGGATTACAAGAGCCTGACCGGCCATCTCAGTATTATGCTGCGTAGAAACATCCGCCTGGTCGGCGAGTTCACCCATAACTGGGCCAATGATACAAACAGTGTCGGCGTGGGCTTTGTCTCCGGCTTCTAGACTAATAAGCCACCCTGTGCCGGAAATGGATCAAAAACAGGAGTATGCATCCCCATTTTTTCATTAGCCAGCATTTTTTCTACCGGGTGCGGCGCCGGAAAATAAAAAGAAACATAAGACTCCGTAGAACGTTTAATTCATATAAAAATTTTATCTTTATCCGCTATAGATAGCCATAATCAAGATTGCTAATCATACTCAATCTTATATTAATTTATTTTGTTGACACATATTTCTAAGAGCTATAACTTTTCATCCTTTCCGCTTCGCTGAAAACGGCTTCTGTCCGGCCGATAATGCACAAAATTTTATTCTTTCACCTCAACCAAATGACTCGGTACAGCCTCCACATACTTCTGCTGCCGATCCTGTTGACCGTTTTTGGGAGCATCACGGAACTTTCGGCGAAAGTGTTTTTCAGCGGCGGCTCGCAGTCCCTGTTCTATTACCAGGAGAATCTTTCCGCACAAGGTGATCAGGGCTCGGTTTATAATTTCAGGTTCTACGAGTCGGTGAGGATGAAGCTTGTCGGCAGAGGCGAGAAAAACAGTCTGGGTTTTTATACGTTTTTACGCACCAGCAAGGACCTGAATGTCGATTATACCGAAGATCCCCTGAACAGGCTCTACAACGGTTACCTGGAGTGGGTGAACGGCCGTGTCAGCGCCGCTGTGGGTCGCCAGTGGCTGCACCTGGGGGTGGGGAGCCTCACCCTCGACGGGGCGAAAGTGCGTTATGCCCACCCGCGATATCTCGAGATTACCGGCTACCTGGGCACCGAAAGCCCCTACACCCGCCATTTCAACCTCACCGGCTGGGACCGGGCGAAAGCCGGGGGATTGTTCTTGAGCACCGGAGCTGTCCGCGCGCTCAAACTCGGGTTCGGCTTTCACCAGAAAAACCGCGGCGGTCAGGTGGCCCTGCGGGAAATCGGTTTCAACGGCAGGGCCGACCTGCCCAATGATTTGCGGTTATCCGGACGGCTGGATGTCAACCTGCTGACCGACCGCCTGCAGAAAGGTATTTTCCGCCTTCGTTTCAACGGCCTGGACAAATGGAGCTTCCTGGCCGAGTTCAAACATTACCAGCCGCGCTTTTTCTACCAAAGCTATTTCCAGCGTTTCGACCCCAAGGCCAATAACCAGGTCCGCGGGGGCGCTACTTATTACCTGAAGCCCCAGGTTTCCCTTACCGGCATGTATTCCGCGATCTTTTTCGAGGATGAGAGTAACGGTTACCTGAGCCTGGGGGTGGCCTGTCCTTACGGCTCGGCGACCTTTTACCGGGGTGACGGGTTCGGCGGAGACGAGTCCGGATTCGCAGCCGGAGTCTCTTACCCGGTCCAGGATAAGTTCGAGCTGTTCGCCGATTTCGACTACTCGCACTACCGTTTCTACGAAGACGAGGAGCGGGACTATCTGTTCAGCTCGATTTTCGGCTTCAACTGGCGGCCGAAACGAAATATCCTGGCAGGAATCGAGCTGCATGATCTCAACAACGATATGCTGAGCAAGGACTGGCGGTTACTGGTCAAGTTCTCGGTTAACCACAATCGGGTATTTTAAAGGTTAAACTTCAAGAGTCGTGTTCTATCATGGTTGAATCCTGGCGAAAAATATTACCGGTATTATTTGTCGGCCCGGTGTTGCTCCTGGCCCTGGCACAGCCGGAGGGCGGCCGGCGAACGAAGCCTGAGGTAATTTTCCCCCACCGTTATCACCTGGAGGAAGTAGGCCTGGAATGCGAGATTTGCCATGCAGCCGCCCAGGAAAGCGAAACCGGCCACGATGACTTGCTCCCTCAAAAAGATGCCTGCCTGGAATGCCATGACATGGATGATTGCTCCAAATGCCACAGCGACACCGAAAACCCCCTGGCGATCGAGCGCGTTACCGACTACAGCGCCAAGTTCAACCACGCGATCCATCTTAATAAGGAAATAACCTGCGAGCGCTGCCATGCCGGAATCTCCGCTTCCGACTCTGCGGTCACCGAGCATCTTCCGGCTATGGAACCCTGTATGGCCTGCCACGATGGGGTCCAGGCCGATAAAGCCTGCATCCTCTGCCATGAACACCCGCGCGGCAAGCTGCCAAGCGACCACGTGTTTCCGGTATGGAAAATCCAGCATGGGGATGACGCCCGCCTGGATGACGGGGCTTCCTGTACCATCTGCCATGAGAAAAACGACTGCCAGGTGTGCCATCAGGGGGATAACCTGCTCCCGCGGGCACATCCGCCGGGCTTCCAGTTCACCCACCCAATTGAGGTGAGATCCGGCAGGGGAGAGTGCGCCGCTTGCCACGAAGACCGTTCTTTCTGCATCGAATGCCACAGGCTGCGGCAGGTCTATCCGCGCACTCACCAACTGGGTTCCTGGGTCAGGCCGGTCGGCGGCGGCAGGCATGCCACCCAGGGGAGAATTAATATCGAACAGTGCGCCGCCTGCCATGAAGATGAACCGGAAAGCTCGCCTGTTTGCACGGCTTGCCACCAATAGTGAACCTTAGCATACGTTGAGATGAGAAGATTCCTGATCATATCCTCTTTGTTCCCACTCGCCCTGGCCGTTTTCTGGGGGGCTTGCGCGGACCGTAAAGCACTTACTCTGGTCAAGACTCACCTGGATGAGTGGAATATAAAAACCTCTGCTGAGTTCCACGGTCGTAAAATCGAGCAGGTGGGGCTTATTTCCTGCTCCGCTTGCCACGGCTCCGACTACCGCGGTGGGACCAGTGAGGTCTCCTGCTATCAATGCCACAACGGACCCAGCGGGCACCCGGAGGGCTTTTTAAGTCCCTCCAGCAGCAGCTATCACGGATTGCGGGTGGCCCGGTCGGGACCGGCGGTATGCGCCACGTGTCACGGTGAGGATTACAAAGGTCTGGATAATAAAGGCGTCTCCTGCTATCAATGCCACAACGGACCCAGCGGACACCCCACCGGCTGGCTGGACTCCTCATCAGACAATTACCACGGACTTGAAGTCGCCCGGACCGGGGCCGCAGGCTGCGCCGCCTGCCACGGTGATGATTACCTGGGCGGGACCAGCGGGGTCTCCTGCTACACCTGCCACAACGGACCCAGCGGACACCCCACCGGCTGGCTGGACTCCTCATCCGACAGCTACCACGGTCTTGAAGTCGCCCGGACCGGGACATCAGAGTGCGCCGCCTGCCACGGGGATGATTACCGGGGCGGGACCAGCGAGGTCTCCTGCTACACCTGCCACAACGGGCCCAGCGGACACCCCACAGCAGGCTGGTTCGACCGTGCTTCCGCTAACTATCACGGCCTGAAAGCCGCTACCGAAGGCAAAGAAGCCTGTGCGCCTTGCCACGGCAATGACTACAAAGGCGGGACCAGCGGAGTCTCCTGTTTCACCTGCCACAACGGGCCCAGCGGGCACCCCACCGGATGGTTCGACCGTACCTCCAACTACTATCACGGCAAACGGGTCGAAGATAATGGAGCTGCAATCTGCGCGCCCTGCCATGGCGAGGATTACATGGGTGGGATCGCTGGGATCTCATGCTATACCTGCCACGATGGACCGGAGGACCTCCAGTAGGACTAGGACTGCTCGAAGACTTGCCTGTTAAACTCCAGACTTCTAAATTGGTAAAAAAGAGTTCTTGCGTCGAGGGTAGATGGAAGTCGTGCGCGGCTTCTCGCACGATAAAATCACATTTGCTTCCCGGCGAGCAATTGGTTAATTTAAAAGTATAAATGCAGTGGACCGCTCCTGCTTATCGAAAAAGGAACAGTCTCTATGCCACCATCCTCCAGAGACAGCCGAAGAAATTTCTTGAACTTTTTCCTGGGAGGCGGCGTAGCCGCCTTTTTCGCCGGAATCAGCTATCCCGTATTAAAATTTCTCATCCCTCCACCGGCCGACCAGTCCATGGTTGATTCTGTAACTGCTGGAAAAGTCGAGGAATACCCCAACGGCAGCGGCCAGATAATAAAATTCGGCAACAAGCCGGCCCTGGTGGTCAGAAACAGCCAAGGCGAGTTCAAGGCGTATATCGCCGTGTGCACCCACCTGGACTGTACGGTCCAGTACAAACCCGATGAGAATATCATCTGGTGCGCCTGTCACAACGGCAAGTACGACTTGAACGGGATCAATATCTCCGGACCTCCACCCCGACCGCTCACTCCCTTGAAAGTCAACATCCAGGACAATGAAATCATTCTCTCCAGGGAGGCCTGATCCATGCCGCTGAAAAAACTTTATGACATCACCTATCAATGGGTGAATGAGCGGGCCGGACTGGATGAGATTATCGACTTCCTGCGTAAAAAAGAAGTGCCGATATGCAACAGCTCCATCTGGTATTATTTCGGCGGGATATCGCTGTTCCTCTTCCTGATCCAGGTGGTTACCGGGATTCTCTTGCTGATGTACTATCGTCCCGGTCCCGACTCTTCCTTTGAAAGCCTTCAGTTTATTGTCAGCAAGGTGCATTTTGGCTGGCTGGTGCGAGACATCCACTCCTGGTCCGCCAACCTG
>CAZSTM010000269.1:4853-6191 GCA_964609635.1 uncultured Gemmatimonadales bacterium | reverse complement strand
GGCACATCGCTTATCTCGGCGAGCCCTCCGTCATACCGGCGCTTCAGTCCGCCATGCCGGGCGTCCTCCAGGACCTGCGGCCAGATGCCCTCGGCTTCCCCCGTGACGACCGAGTCCACACGCTCCATGACCTCGTCCAGGCACATGGTTGCGTGAATGCCGCCCATGACGACAGGCACGCCCAGACACCGGAAGTGCGCGGCTATTTCATAGGCGCGGTTCGCCTGCGAAGTGAAAGCCGTAATGCCCACCAGGTCAGGCCGAGGCATGGCCGGATAGTCCGGAACGCTGAGGTTCTCGTCCACGATCGAAATTTCCCACTCCGCCGGGGTCAGTCCCGCGAGAACCATAAGGCTGAGCGGTTTCCATACGCGGTAACGGTTCCAGCGGCTCTCCTTGAGCTTGACAATGCTAACAAGAGGGTTGGAGGGGTTAATCAGATATAGTCGCATGGCGTGTATTTATCCCGGGATAGGGATTGGCTTTTCCCCGATATTTCCCATGTTAAAATCATTTGGGTTATATTTTGTTGACCTGCACCCGAAAAATGTACCACTAATTATGAGAGAATTCAAGCCTGTGAGCTTTGCGGAATCGCTGTGACTTGAACTATTAGAGAGAATACATCCTCTGGCATCTCCGCAATAAAATTTTCGAAGTCCGGTCAGGCCTGTTAATATAAAAGAGGGGGGGTATATATCAAGGTCCTAATTCTGCTGAGATTTCTTTCTTGCCCTGGTGCATAAATTCTTTCATAATCAAAAATATTGGTTTGGCAGGTGGTTGTACGGATATGGTTGATATTTTAAGAGTTACGATAAATGCGAATTACGCCTTACAAGCAGGAGCTCACTGGTCCGAATTTATATTGTCCTGACTATAAATCACTTTTTTTCTACTGGCCGTATCACCTTAAGCCTTCTCCGTTGAAATGCAATAAATGCAGTGAAAGACACTGTAACACAACTGTAACAAACTCAGCGGCATTCAGCTCCAGAACGAAGAAAATCAGGTAATCATGCGTATAGGGTTGATTTTCAAGGGATTGCGCAAGTGCGAGGAAAAGGATAGCGCCTGCCTTTTAAGCAGCGGGACGTAGGTTCGATTCCTACACGGCTCACCATTTTTTCCACCCAAAACCGGGTAAAAGCTATGGGCTGGATTTTGCCGTCTTTGAATAGACATATCCGTGAATGCCACCATATCAAATGAGGGCAAGGTTTCATAATAAAGCTGTTTATAATCGAAGGGAAAAAGGATTGGGTGAAAAGTATGACTTGCTACCTGTTCGAGAAAAATCGAATTGTCATCTATTGATTATCTAATGGATTAACGGTG
>CAZSTM010000269.1:0-4843 GCA_964609635.1 uncultured Gemmatimonadales bacterium | reverse complement strand
GAATCGACATCCCTCCAGCCCGACATGGGTGATAAAAAACCTCCGAGTTTTCACGACAACACCCCTGATCTGACTTGCAATATTCTTCATTTCCTTATAAGTAAAACCTGCCCGTAACGATTCTCGATACATGCTCTTCATCAAACGATCATAGCAAAACCCAAAAATATGAACGTATAATTCGAGGAAAAAAGAGGGGGGACGTCTCAGGTCCCTGATAATAAATCTGCAGCCTTCTCGGGTAACTCGAATAATCTCGCTAACAGCCTGTATGGGTCTGGCAAGATGATGAATAGTTGAGTGGCTGAATACCAGGTCGAAGGATTCGTTTCTAAAGGGAAGTCGCTCCGCATCGGCACAAACCAACAATATCCGCCCCTCAAGCCCTTCATTTTTGATATTTAACCCGGCTTGTTCGAGCATTTTCAAAGATAAATCCATTGCCACCAAACGAGCCGAAGACAACTGTCGAACAAAACGGATTGGAATGTTGGCCGTTCCTGTTCCTGCATCCAGGATAAGAGTATCTTCCTGCACCTTTTTACGGTTCAGCAGCTTGAGTGAGCGGCGGACGAATTTTTTTTCGACCAATCCGAGAAATTTCTTTGACAACCGGTCGTAGGCTTCGACCTCCTCGGCAGAAACCATAGCCCCTGTTTCCGGCAATCTCTCCACTTTATTCTTCCAGGTAAAATCTAAATAAAACCAGCAGTTTTTAAGAATCCGGGACTTTGATTGTATTTCGATGATAGTTTAGTAGAAGTAAAAAGGAGTCTTAAGTATGACCATGATTAGCTCTTGTTGGATAAGGCTTGAGCCGTGCTTGCCCGGTTGATACGTTCCTGTAACTGATTTATCCACCGGTAATCACAGGAAAGGATAGAAAGCTGGGTTTGATTTTTAAAAGCGAGAACACCCTCTTTTCCCGTGTAACCTGCGTTCCGCATCATTAAAAACTGCACATCCGTCACCTCGGTAACGAACCCTCTGTCTTCAAGCGACTTTCTCAAGCTCCTGCACTCTTCAAATATCTCCCGTATGCTCATTCCATCAAGCTTGATATCGATATCAGGCCAGAGAAACAGAGGCTTGTAAAGCACGTAGTCATATTCAAGCATCTCTCGCACAAAACTCTCCCCAAGTTCGAATCCGAACCGGCTCCTTTGATTAAACCAGGTCGTTCCCGGGAAAGGGGCCGGTGGGCTGACTAAAACCGAATCCGGATTTATCTGTTCAACCAGTTCGATATTCGCGGCTTTAAGCTGCTCCAGAGAGATTTTTCCCATTGTGGGAGCCGGAAAAATCAGTGATATACCGATATCAAGCGGCAATCCTTCCGTTTTGGATGCTTCCCGCATTGCCTTTACCGTGGCCACAATATCTTTACGGAGGATACCCTTGTTCATCACCAGGTCGTTGATAAGGTCATCGCCGGACTCCACTCCTAAGAATACGGCGCGGAACCCTGAGCGTAAAAGCTGCCTGTAAGAGTCGACGAGTTTTGCATAAACCTTTGGTTCGGAAGCGATAGATTCAATACGCGCAAACATGGAGTAAACAATGCGGATTCCTCTTTCTTCGATCAGGCTGGCGATCCGGCGGGCATGTTTCAGTGTTGTGGATGACCCCGAAAACCGAAAGAACCCGATTCCTTTGGAGAGCATTTCCTCAATTTCGTTCACCACTGATTGAGGTTTGCGGACAGTGTATTTTTTATATGCGCGTGAGTGCGTGCAGAAATTGCATTTTCCCCACGGGCAACCGAGCGAATCCACCACTACGTGAACCCGGGTTTTACCATCGAGGCTGTCGTAAACTGGAACCACTTTCCTGTTTGCATTGGCTTCCTCGAGTTCGGATATTTCAACCCTACCGTTTCGTTGATAAATAATATTTTTCAAGTTGCCCAGCGCAGCCTCTCGATAAATTTCTTCTAACAGTCTCGCTCTGGTTTCGGTCCGGCGAGCCAGGGCGAGAATGCTGGAAAGGGCTTTTTCCCCTTCTCCCGCCACAGTAATATCGAAAACCTCGTCCTGCTGAACAGCTTCGCGATAGGTCGTGGGGTGAGGACCTCCGGCTATAATGAGAACCTCCGGGGCAAGCTTTCGCAAGTACCGGGCAAAATATTTTGCGGTGAGATAAGTTTCACCGTACCAGGTTTTTATCCCGACAACCGGGCATCCCGAATCACGAACATACTCGGCCAATTCCCGGATCATTTTTTCCTGGAACCGTTTCTGAACAGCCGACATAAAGTCCTGGCTCAGGAGAAACAAAGGGCCGACCAGACGTGAGATTATTTTTTCCGTCCTCTTTCCGGAACCTCCGTAAGACAGCATCACCGAAGCCAGAAAGCGGTTGATCACGGCAAGTATCCCCGGCGTCATTTTCTCCCATTGGCTGCTTCGCGCCCAATCGATTACCTCCACCTCGAATCCCTGATTTTCGATAAAAGCTTTGAGTATGGCCAACCCGTTATCAAGAAAGTCATCGCTTGGAGTACGTCGTCGTCGGGCAATAGGGTTCCAGAGGATTAAATCAGCCATGGTGATCTTCCTCTTGGTCTGAGTTTAAATTTTCATCACCGTTTTGCAGCAATTCCACAAATGTTCCCACCAGGCCGGGGTCCCACATCTGTCCGGCTTTGTCTTGCAGTTCTTGTATCGCCATTTCCCTGGAAAGACCCTTACGGTACGATCTGGTTGTGGTCATGGCATCAAAGCTGTCGGCGATAGCCACAATTCTCGCATAAATGGGGATCTGGTATCCTTTCAGACCCAGTGGATAACCTTTCCCGTCATACCGCTCATGATGGTAAAGAACCACGTCACGAACGCCCCCCAGGGAGCGCAAGGGTTTAAGAATTTTTTCCCCTTCTGCCGGATGAGAGATGATTTTGGAGAACTCTTTATCATTCAGAGGGCCCCTTTTGTTGAGCACATTATCAGGGACAGCGATTTTCCCTATATCGTGAAGAATCCCCGCCATACGTACAATTCCCTGATGTTTTTCGGATAAGCCTGCCGCTCTGGATAGTGCTATGGCATATTTAGATACTCTTTCATTGTGCCCTTCGGTATACTTGTCTTTAGCCTCGATAGCATTGGCCAGTGAAGCTATAACGGTGTCGGACCGGTCAAGCAGATCGTTTAAATGTTTCATTCTTAAAAGTGATTTGACACGCGCCCGGAATTCGGCTAGGTTGATCGGCTTATTGAGAAAATCATCCGCTCCCGCATCGATGGCTTTGAGCTTTTCATCCTGGCTTTGGACGGCAGTGATCATTACCACCGGAATCAAGCGGGTTTCCTCGTGTCTTTTCAGTTGATGGCACACCTCGAGGCCGCTTAATTCAGGCATCATCAGATCAAGAAGAATCAGATCGGGCCTCTGGGCAAAAACCAAATCGAGTGCTTCCCTGCCGTCTTTAGCCTCCAAAGGCTCGTAACCCTCTTTACGCAGAAGAAAGACCAGTCCTTTGCGTATGGTAGTCTCGTCATCAGCAATCAACACTCTGGAGTTTTGATGCTCGTGCTGGTCCCACTGAGGCTTGCTTGTCTCTGTCGGTAAACTTGGTTTCAGGTTCGTTTTATTCATCAGCAGCCCTCAAGAAGTTTTCGATGATTTTTAATAATTTCCTGTAGCTGAAAGGTTTGGTAAGGTAATAGTCACCACCGGCATTCAGTCCTTCTTCCTGTTCTTTCATTTGGCCTTTAGCGGACAGGAATAAGATTTTCATTCCCCTGGTTTCAGGATTTTTTCTGAGTATGCGGCAAACTTCCAGGCCGGACAATCCATGCATCATTACATCGAGTATTACCAGTGCCGGCCGATGCTCTTCAACCATTCGCAGAGCCTCATTCCCATCAGCCGCCGCCACCGCCTCAAAACCGGCGTTTTCAATACATCGAGCAAGGCCTAAGCGAAGGGCTTTTTCATCATCGACTATCAATACTTTATTACAATTCAGCTTCATCTTTTAATGCCTTTTCTTTTTTTATATCGGAAAGACGGCCTGCCTTTGGCAAAGTGAAGAACACCGTCGTGCCACGGTCGAGTTCACTCTCAATCCAAATCTTACCTCCAAGCCTTTCGATGATGGATTTCGAGATGGTCATCCCCAGACCGGTACCTTCGGAGTGATGGTCAATGCTCTCTAATTGGCTGAATCTGTCGAATACTTTGGGAATGTCCTCTTTTTTAATGCCCTTGCCGGTGTCCTCGACTGCAACTTTCCCCATTTCGCCGTAATTGCCAAGTGAAACAGCAATTTTCGCTTCATCTTCTGAAAACTTTACCGCATTGGAGATGATGTTAGTCAGAACCTGGATGATCTTATCTCTGTCACCCCAGAGGTGGAATTCTCCTTCAATATTGGTAAAGTCGAAAACAATTTTTTTACTTTCGATCTTGGGACGGATGCTTATAAGAGTATCTGAAACTAATTCCTTGAAGTCCAATTTTTCGAGTTTGAACGGCATTCGGCCTGCTTCGATTTTCGAAAGGTCCAGCACGTCATTGATCAGACGGGTTAGCCTCCTGCAACTTTCAACAATGGTTGAGAGAAACTCGATCCGTGACTCCTCGGAATCTGCAACCCCGTCCAGCAGCATTTCAGAATAAAGAAGAATCGAGCTCAATGGGGTTCGCAGCTCATGAGAGACCAGAGAGAGAAAATCATCTTTCGCCTTGTCCAGAGTTTGCAATTCCTCGTAAGCCTTTTCCAGTTCGTAATGCTTTTGCTCGAGTTCTTTTGTCCGCTCTGTTACCTTAGCCTCGAGCTCACGGTTCCAGGCCTCGATCTCTTCCCGGGATACTTTCAACTGCCTTATCATGCGGTTAA
>CAZSTM010000268.1:0-6194 GCA_964609635.1 uncultured Gemmatimonadales bacterium | reverse complement strand
GACGGGATCACGATTCATCTGCGCGAAGACCGCCGCCACATCCAGGACCGCGACCTTAAACTGTTGAAAGAAACCGTGCAGACACACCTCAATCTGGAAATGGCCGCCAGCGATGAAATCATCGAAATCGCCCTGCAGTATCGGCCGGACCAGGCTACTCTGGTGCCGGAGAAACGCCGGGAAGTGACCACCGAGGGAGGGCTGGATGTGCCGGGCAACAGCAAGCTTCTTTCCCGGGCGGTCATGCGGCTGAAAGAGGCGGGGATCATGGTTAGCCTGTTTGTCGACCCGAACCCCGAGGTGATTCGCGCCTCCGCCGAAACCGGCGCCGATGCGGTGGAGCTGCATACCGGCTGCTTTGCCAACGCCGGCACGCCAAAAGACCGGGAGCACGAGCTTGAACTGCTCAAAGAAGCGGCGAACCTGGCTGAGGAAACCGGACTCAAAGTGCTGGCCGGTCACGGACTGACTTATTTCAACATCCGTCCGATAACCACTATCGAACAGCTCGAGGAGGTAAACATCGGCCACTCCATTATCAGCCGGGCGGTGCTGGTGGGCATGGAACGGGCCGTGCGCGAAATGAAAGCCCTGCTGGTGAGATAGCTTATAGGTTTCCGGGCACGGCCATCCATTCTTCTCGTTCGCGTGTCGCGCAACCTGCGTGCGCGAGTCTCCGGCTCGCTCACGAGCCCTGCCCTGTGCCCGTTTTAGGGCATGCCGTATCCTTACGAATACCGGATAAAATGTATCCGAACGATTTAGATATAACTATAGACCTGAAACATTTTCAAAGCGGAAATCCATGGGGAAAGCAAACCACCGATGCGAGCAAACAACCTGGATGCGGCCATAGAACACCTGGAAATCGAGGTTAAGAGACGCTTCCCCAAGGGCAGGTTGCTCAAGCATACATATTTCGTGGCCGAGCTCTGCCGGGAGACCGCCCGGCGCCTGGAACGACCGGATGCAAAGCCTGAGGCGGCCTATCTGGCCGGCCTGGCGCACGATCTATTCAAGGACTGGCGGCAGGAGGCTTTGCGCGAATTGATCGGCAAGGAGTCGATCCCTGTCGATGAGCACTCATGGCGCCTGGGCGGAGGATTGTTGCATGCGCCCGCGGCTGCGCATTACTTGAGCAGTCGGCTCGGAATACGAGACACCGGAATTCTATCCGCGGTGTACTACCATACCACCGGCCGGGCCGGGTCAAACCTGCTGGAGCGGATCCTCTTTTGCGTCGATTACCTCGATCCCTCCCGTGCTGCTCGGCGGGAAGAATCCGATCTGCCCCGGTTACGCGAGCAAATGGCCCACTCGCTGAACGAGGTTTACTGCGAGATTATCGGCCGCAAGATCAGTTATACCCTGTTTAAAAAGCGAAAACTTCACCCGAACGGTATTGCCGCCTGGAACGAGCTCTGCGCGCAAAAGTTAAACGTAAGGCAATTTTAAGTTTGATTTTCATGATTGAGTCTTCTTTGCCCAAGCTGTTTTTATTTAGGCTGTAGGCTGAAGGCTATAGGCTGTAGACTTAGTACATGAATTCATAAATAGTGTAAGGTATTTTTCTAAACCAATCCACAAATTTAGCGTAGGGGCGAGGCATGCCTCGCCCTGTTCGGGCGCCCGATCGGTCGCCCGAACGGTCTTGTTCAGCGTGTCTGGAAAAAATACGTAATCGAACTTTTGAATTACAGCACTTAGTGTTTAAGACTATAAGGTTGCAGCCCCAAGGCTTAAACCTTTGTTCAGGCTCTTGATTTTAAAATATGCTTTGTAGGTTGAATTTTGCACCCCTACAGCCCACAGCCTATAGCCTGTTGTTGGCAGGGTCGCATATTCTCAGTCATTTCATTGGTAAGTTACTATGCATTTCTAACTTGAAACGGCACTGGCATTCTACCTAAAACCCATGGCGAGACGCTATTCACAGAAAACCCGCCGGGAGCACCTGAAAAACCTGCGCAAGCTCCGTAAAAGCGAGGCTGCGGCTAAGAAATCCGCGGTTAAGAGCTCTCCGGCAGGAGGCGGCAGCCTGCTCACCACTTTCGGCCTGGTCCTCAGTATGGCTGCGCTTGTGGTACTCGCCGGCTCGGCGATTCTCCAGGACAGAGCCGGCTATTTCGATTTCGCTACACCTGCCCGGACCGCCTCTGTACAGATACCGCTCGACCCCGCAACCATCGAGGTCCGGGTGCTCAACGGCTGCGGCGTTCCCGGCGCAGGAAGGAACATGGCCTCCAGGCTCCGGGACCTGCATTTCGATGTGGTCGATTCCGGCAACGCGGAAAATTTTTCATATACCCATACCCTGGTAATCGGCCATTCAAACCGCCTGGACGCCGCACGGACCGTGGCCCGGATCATTGGCTGCACAAGTGTCTCCTCCCGGCCCGACAACCCGACCATGGTCGATGTTACCGTGATCCTGGGCCAGGACTGGCAGAAGTTTGTAACCATTCCCGATGGTGGTAAAAAGATAAATTATCTGGATAAACTGATAGACAAGGCCAGGTCTATCCTGGGGAGGGAGTGAAGGACATAGTAGTCAGAATACAGGAGTCAGGAGTCAGAAGTCAGGAGACAGGAGTCAGAAGTCAGGAGACAGGAGTCAGAATCTCTTCCCCACCGCAAATATATTTTATTCTTACTACTGACTGCTATATTCTCTCTTTTCGAGAAATACCGCCTTGTCCAAGTGACATTGATTACGAGTGGATAATCTTAGTCTGAAATCTATAAAGTGAATTTTTAAAATCTTTAACGAAAGGAGCATCTAATGCGCAGGCATATATCTTTAAAGAAAAATATAAACAATGATATAAAAAGACCTAAAACTAAACTTGATAATTTTTGGTTACCTTTTTTTTTAGCTATTATTGCTTTAGCCGGTATTGCTAGTGGTTTAATTACTAATAAAATAAACAACGATTATTTTTATAAAATGAAAGAATTTGAGGTTACGTTTAAGAGTAAACAAGATAATTACTCACTTTTTATGCAAAATCTTTCAAAAGCTTTTTATAGTAGTTATCGTAAAGAACGATCAGAAATGACTATGTATCTAGATGAAATTGAAATAATTTTTTATTGCTTAGAACCTTTTTTTGATGATGAATCTAAAAAGCAAGTATGGGACAGTATTCAACAATTTAATGGTCTCTGTTTTAAAACTATAGAGAGAGACAATACTTCAAAGGAAAATAATGATAATTATTTCGATTCATTCCGGTGGTATAAAAATCATTTCCGCAAAAGACTATATCCTTTGCTTTTTAAAAAATATATCGATTTGCCTCTATCTTTCCAAAAGTAATTTAGAAATAAATTATTTATTCTGAATTTTGATATTAGATTCTTCTTTAAGGGACCCTCAAATGAGCGCAAAGCCGATTGTAGTCGTGGGAAGCTCCAACATGGACCTGGTAATCAAGACCGGGCGCATACCCAAGCCGGGAGAGACAATCCTGGGGGGTGAATTTGTCATGGTGGCAGGGGGCAAGGGAGCCAACCAGGCGGTGGCCGCCGCCCGGCTGGGAGCCGAGGTTCATTTCGTGGCCCGGGTGGGCCGCGACCCGTTCGGCGAGAAGATGTTGGAGAATTTCAAGCGGGATAAAATCGGTACGGACTATGTAGTTCGGGATGAGAAAAATGCCTCGGGAGTGGCGATAATCGTGGTGGACGAGGCCGGTGAGAACAGCATCGTGGTGGCCCCCGGAGCCAACGGCGCTCTTCAGCCCGCCGATGTTGAGGCGGCCGAGGAGGTTATCGCCTCAGCCGATTCCATGCTTCTGCAGCTCGAGGTGCCGCTGGAAACCGTTACCTGCGCCGCCCGGCTGGCGGCCCGTCACGGCACCCGGGTGATCCTCGACCCGGCGCCGGCCCGTCCCCTGCCCGAAGGGCTGCTGGCCGCGGTCAGCCTGATCACTCCCAATGAAACCGAGGCGGAAATCCTGACCGGGATCGCCGGAGACGATGAAGACTCGGCCCGCGCCCAGGCTGCGGCAATCAGGGCCAAAGGGGTGGGCACGGTACTGGTAACCCGGGGAGCCCGGGGCTCGCTGCTGGATGACGGCACCTCGGTGCGCAGCTTTCCGGCTCCGAATGTGGAATCTGCAGACAGCACGGCCGCCGGAGACTGCTTCAACGGCGCCCTGGCCGCAGCGCTGGCAGATGGAGCCGCTTTGAACGAGGCAATCGAGTTCGCCTCACGGGCCGCGGCTTTCTCCACCACACGGCTGGGAGCCCAGGACAGCCTGCCGACTAAAGCTGAAATGAAGAGCTAAAATAATTGCCATTCTTACCTGAAAAGGCACGGCCACTTCACCACTCGTGGCGCATTCGCTGACAAGCCCTCATCCACACCTCTCGTTCGCATGTCGCGCAACCTGCGTGCGCGAGTCTCCGGCTCGCTCACGAGCACTGCCCTCTGTGCCCCTACATTTTCATTTATCGATTTGTTATATCTAACTAGGATCATTCAAAAACTTTAATTGATCCTTGCTACCATAATAATATAACCTGGAAACACCAGAACGTTGCACACCCCGTCTGCTGCGCTGGCCTGCACAAGGGGCGGGTCTGAGACCCGCCCCTTGTGCAGGTTGTCGGAAAGCGCGAATGTGTCGTGCTGCGCACGGATCTCCGCCATGCTCTGCAGGGCTCCGGTTCGCTGTGCTCCGGTTTAAACCTGCCCCTACAGGGGAATTTTTCTTAATAAATTTAAAAACCTTCCAATCTTCTCCTGATATCAGTTGTTAGTGGTCAGTTGTCGGTTGTTAGTAAACCAGCAACCAACCACCAGCAACCAGTAACTTTTTCATTGGTGTTTCTTATATATGCGCCATCGTTGAATCTTATCAGTAGATTTTTATTGATAATACGGACTAAAAAGATTATCTCTCCAGCCGCTCATAAATGGCGTGCCCCACCCTCGCAAGGTTGAGCTTCTCGGCCTCGAAATTCCAGCCTGCTCCGCCCTTGCGCTGATTAAGCCCCATTACCAAGATCATGTCTCTCTCCGGCAGGATGGTGCAGATGGTGTGCGCCGCTCCGGAGAACACTTTGGCCTCCGCCTGGGGAAACAGCCAGAACAGCAGCCCGTAATCCGGGTCCGGCTCTCTGGCTGCAGGCTGGGTGGTCCAGGCCTGTTCTATCAGCTCTTCGCCAAAGATCACCCGATCCCCCACCCGGCCACCATCGAGCCAGAGTTGGGCATAGCGGGCAATGTCACGTATATTGCCGTAAAGCCCGGACCCGGGGTAGGGTTTGGGCGCGAACTCATCCGAATAGGAAATGCTGGATGAATCAGGTCCCCGGCAGGTATGCACCACATTCACGGTGTCCTGCCCCATGTTCAAATAACCCACGCTGTTCAGTCCCAGCGGTTCCAGAACCCGCTCGGCGAGCAGAGTCTCATAAGGCTTGCCGCCGGCGTTCTCCAGCACCTGGCCCAGAAGCCGCATGGCCAGCTCGCTGTAGAGGAATCCCGTGCCCGGCTCGAACTCCAGGGCGACATCCCCGAACGGCGGCTTTCCCTGATAGGTTCGGGGTGGCGAGTCATCCTGCGGCACACCCGAGGAATGGCTGGCCAGGTGCCGTATTTTTACATGTTCACGCAGGAATTTTCCCTGGGGCCCGGGTCCTTTAAAATGCGGCAGGTATTTCGCGACCGGGTCATCCAGACCGACAAGCCCCTCCGAGACCAGGGACAGAAGCACGGCGGAGCCGAATCCCTTGGAAATCGAGAAGAAAGGAAAACGTGAATCCGCGGTTACGGGAGCGGCTCCCGGCCCCCGGTGCAAGGCTCCCAGGTATTCCTCGTAGATAATTTCACCCTCACGCATAACCAGGGCCGCACCGGCGCTGCAGTCATCGGAGATAATCATCCGGCTTTTCAGGTGAAGATGCAGCAGCTCGAAATCGCCGCGGTCCGGCCCGGCGGCCTGTTTCGCTTCCGGCACGCCACAGCAGGCGCAGGCCAATAATAAAATCAGCGAAGAGATCGGTTTCATTTTGCTGTTATCCCGGGAAAAATTTTAAAATCCGTTTCTGGTTTCTGCCCATTTTTTTTCGTTATTATTATTTAGATTTGAGTTAGTGGTATAAGCCTACGGCTCTTCCGGAAACGGATGAAAATGTTTGGGCGAGGCATGCCTCGCCCCTGCGCCGCTATGGAACACTTATAGCGG
>CAZSTM010000267.1:0-6202 GCA_964609635.1 uncultured Gemmatimonadales bacterium | reverse complement strand
CCAGCTCCCGGTAGCGGTCCTCACTCAGCAGGCGGTCGGCGCCTGTGGAAACCTGCGGTTTTTTCATGGTTCGACCCCGCCTTCTTTATCTGCCAGGCGCTCGATCACCGGAATCGCCAGCAGCAGTGCGCGCGCTATATGGAAAGGGTCCTTGACCGGCAGGGCCACCACCTTGGACTCCGGTCTTCCCTGGCGGTCGCGGATCTGGATCCATTCTCCCACGGCACGGTCGGGGTTGGGAAAAGTCTCGAAGGTGTAGTCGTGTGTTTTCCAGTACCAGTCGATCATCCACGGCTGGCCGAGCTTCCGGTAAGCCAGAAGAAGTGCGTAGAGGGCCTCGGAATGCACCCACCAGAGTTTGTTCGACCAGTCGGAGCGCACCTTGTTCGCCATTACCTGGTTTTCCAGTTCCTCGGGCAGGGAGCCCTCCGGCGGAAGGTTACCGTCCCTGTCGGTGAAAAGCGGCACTCCGCCGAATTGGTTGTCCCAGGAAAGCTCCAGCACGGCCTTTAGTGTCTCAGCCGCCCGCTCAAACAAGACCTTGTCGTCATTACCCAGGGCACGATGCATGATAAACCACATGTCCTCGATCACGTGGCCCGGGCAGATGTATCGTCCGAGCAGGGTGTCTTCGGGCCGGTTGTCGGCGCCGATCATTTCGAGGATCACTTTCTCCTGCGGCAGGCGGAAATTGGTCATTATCTCGTTGATGCACCGATCGGCGGCGGCGCGAAGACCGGCGGCCTCCTTTTTCAGGCCGAGATTTTCGGCTGCGCAGGCCAGCTCCTGGGCGGTTTCGAGCTGGATCATCGGCAGGCCGTGGACCTTGTAGCCCTCGGGCACCGGGTATGGATCGGTGCGGTACCTGCCGGTCTCCAGGCGTCGGCTTGTATGCTCGTACAGTTCGAGGGCGAAATCCAGGCTGCCCCGGTCCCCGGAAGCCACAGAGTACTCGCCGAGCCCGTAGATAACAAAAAAATCAGCGTAAATGCTCAGGTCATAGTCCTCGCCTGCGGCCGCCGGCCGGGCCTCGTTGCTGTCGTCCAGAAGGATGGGGTTTCCGGTTTCATCGAGGATGAACGCGCAGTTACCGTTGGGCAGACGGGCGTGCTCGATCAGGAATGCCGCACCGGCCGCGGCCGGTTCCAGGTATCTGTCGCGCTCGGACCGGTCATCCCTGCCGGCCAGGTGGCGATAGAGCCGCGAAAGTATCCAGACAAAACGTCCCTGGCTCCAGGTAAACTTATGCCTGTGCAGCAGCCTGCTCCCGTCATTGGAAAAGCAGGTAAAAAAACCGCCGCTGCCGCTGTCTATTCCGTTTTTCATCCAGAAGGGAAGGACATTGCCGAACAGTTCCCGGTTGTAAAACCGGAGCAGGTTTTCAAATGGTATGCGAGCCACACGTGCCTCCATGAGTTTTCTCGGAAAAGCGAGCTTTCATCAGGGAATATGTTTCTCTAAAATTAAAAAATGATAAAAATATTACCAAGAGGAAAAATATGAACGAATATTCCCCAAGTCGAAAGCTGATATGCGATGGTAGGACCCATTTTGGGTGATTAAGCTTTTGCCGAGCTGATTTGAATAACGAGGTTTTTTCGTGTTCTCTTTCGCGTAATTTACTCTTTCGACTTTCTCTTTTCAAGAATCCAATTGATTAAAACCCGAAAAAAGACAGCGATCTTTCAGCTTATTCAAAAAATTGACATCTCTGTATAGACAGCTCTGCAGCCGGTCGAACCGTGACATGATTCCAGCAATTTTCTCATTCTGAATACCGCCTCATACTTAAAGTACACCTGGACAAAGACCTTACGGGATTCCAGGGCGTACAGTTGAAGGCTTTACCTGGTAAGGGGTCCGCCGGAATCGAACTATAAAGCACCTACGAATACAATTACTGAACCCTGTCTTCCGACTAATGGAATATTGAGCAGTTACGAAATTTTCACTATTGATATTAAAGGCCAGATGTTGTATAATGTCCGGGTGTTCCTGAGCTTTTCTCAGGAAGCATTTCTTAGAATCGGAGTTTTGTATTTTTATCGTTTCGACGTACTCTGTTTTTTGTTTGTCACCGCACTTAAGGGGTTGTTTTCATGGGAGTCAAGGATTTGAATATCGGAATGGTGGGCAGTGGAGGCGATGGTGTGATGGTCGGCGGTGAAGCCGTGGTATCAGCCGTTGCCCGCAAGGGACTTAACTGTATAATGCTCAAGAGTTTCGGACCTCAGATTCGCGGTGGTGAGAGTTCCTGCAAGATTCGTATCAGCTCTAAGAAGGTTTCGACTCAGGCCGATGAGCTGGATGTGCTTCTGGCATACAACTGGAAGGATTATCCGCGTTTCGGCAGTGAATTGATGCTCAAGCCCGGGCGGGTGGTGATCGAGGAGGGCGAACCCGATACCCCGGAGCCGGAACGCCCGATAGTGGGACCGGCGCCGGAGACAATCTATCGCATTCCGCTGACCCGTCTGTCCAAAGAGGCCACAGGAGGTACGCGGGGGCGCAACATGGTGGCCCTGGGGGCTCTGGGGAAACTTTGCAATCTGCCGAACCGTCCCTTACGTGATTCTATCGAGAAGCTTTTCAAGTCCAAGGGATCGGAGGTGGTGCAGGACAACCTGAAAGCCTACCAGGCAGGCCGGCTTTACACCGAGCAAAACCTTTCCAGGATAGAGGAGATCGAGCTGAAGGTGGGCAGGGTAAGCGAGGAGCGGGTGGTAATGACCGGCAACGATGCGGTGGCTTACGGAGCTCTTTTGGCGGGCTGCCGCTTTTTTGCAGGTTACCCGATCACCCCCAGCTCGGAGATCATGGAATGGCTGAGTATCTATATGCCGCGTTTCGACGGCACGATGGTCCAGACCGAGGATGAGATGGCCGCTCTGGGGATGGTACTCGGAGCGAGTCTGGCCGGAGTCAAGGCCATGACCGCCACCAGCGGTCCCGGCTTATCCTTGATGATCGAGATGATCGGTCTGGCTGCGATCGCCGAGATCCCCGCCGTGGTTGTGGATGTACAGCGCGGGGGTCCGAGCACCGGCATCCCGACCAAGAGCGAGCAGAGCGACCTGATGATGGCGGTATACGGCGGTCATGGAGATTTCCCACGGGTGGTCATGGCTCCGGTGGATGTGAGCGATTGCTTCGATGTGATGCGGGAAGCCTTTTTCATCTCTGAAAAGTACCAGGTTCCGGTAATCGTGCTTTCGGACGGCTTTATCGGCCTTCGCAAGGCCTCCATAGTCCCGCCGGATATCAGCAAGTATCGTCCCTACTACCGGAACCGCCCGAAAACAGACGGCAAGAGTGAATACCTGCGGTTCGCCCTGACCAAAAACGGTGTTTCGCCGATGAGTATTCCGGGTATGCCGAACGTGCTCTACCGTGCCGCAGGCATCGAACACGATGAGCAAGGCAGGCCTACGAGCGATTTCAAGATTCACCAGATGATGAACGAGAAGCGTTTCAGAAAGTTAAAGGGAATTGTGCGCGATGTTAATTTCATGCGTGTTTACGGGCCCAAGGACGCCAAAGTGGGAGTGCTCGCCTGGGGTTCGAGCAAAGGGGCGGTACGCAACGCGGTGAGTGTCTTGAACGAGCAAGGGTATAAAGTCAGAGGGATCATTCCCCAGGTACTCTTCCCCCTGGCGGTGGATAAACTCAATGGTTATCTCGAGGGACTGGAGCGGCTTCTGATAGTTGAGCTCTCCTATTCCAAGCAGTTTCTCAATGTCTTGAAAACTCAAATGGAACTGCCGCCGGGTACCGTGCATTATGGGCGCAGCGGAGCCCAGCCTCTCGGCGTGGGTGAAGTAGTTGAACAAGTCGAGAAACTTTTAGAAGAACCGGGAAATCGAGCACCAGTCCGGCAGAAAATGCGCGCTTCAAGGAGGAAGACTAAATGAGTAGTATTTCACAGAAGATCGACAAGACGGTAACGGCGGGAGATTACAAGAGTGCTTTAAAACCGGTATGGTGTCCCGGCTGCGGCGATTTCGGTGTTTTGAACGCCATCACTCAGGCATTCGCCCGTCTCGAGCTGCGAGTCGAAGACACCATGATTGTCAGCGGCATCGGTTGCTCCAGCCGCCTGCCTGGATACCTTAAATCCTACGGGTTCAATGCAGTGCACGGCCGAGCTCTACCGATAGCCATCGGGGCCAAGCTGGCCAATCCCAAGATCAATGTTATCGCCGCCGGGGGTGACGGTGACGGTTTTTCTATCGGCATCGGCCACTTCCCCCATGCCTGCCGCCGTAACGTGGATATGACCTACATTGTCATGGACAACCAGGTCTACGGTTTGACCAAAGGGCAGCTATCACCAACCTCTCCTGATCACGCGATTACCACCACCTCGCGGTTCGGAAATATCGAGACTCCGATCGATCCCATCCGGATGGCTCTGGGCTGCGAAGCCTCCTTTGTGGCCCGCGGTTTCGCCGGTGATATTAAGCACCTGGTGGATATTCTGGTTAAGGCAATCCAGCATCCGGGTTTCTCTTTTGTCCAGGTTTTGAGCCCCTGCGTAACCTTTGTCGGCAAGCATCAGTTTCTGGAAATAAAAAACCGGCTGCATTACCTGGACCAGGAACCTGACCACGACCCCGAAGATATGGTCAGCTCGGTTAAGGTGCTCCACGAGAAGGATATAATCTCGGTCGGCGTCATTCGACAACTTGTAAGGCCGCATTATCAGGAGAAGCTGCACAAGCTTAACGAGATCGCCGCCAGAACCTACAAGGGTAATCTGGGAGAGTTGATAGATCTGTTCCGCCCCTGAACCGAAGGCAACAGATGGTGCAGGAGAAGAAGCTTTCGAGGTCGAACAAGGTCAAAAGATTGAGTCGCCCGGTGATACAGTTATGCAAAAAAATCAATATATTGTATTGGCGATAGATGACGACCCGGCCATTCTGAGCATGCTCAAGGATTTTATCTCGGCCAAAGGCCACCGAATCAATACCGCCCAGCGCGGCAAGGAGGCGATCGAGAAACTCTCCTCGCACATCTACGACCTGGCGATTATCGATCTTAAACTACCTGATATGGAAGGAATCGATATTGTTAAATGGATCAACAAGCATTCCCCGGAAACTATTTCGATTATCCTCAGCGGGTACGCCACCATCGAATCCACCCTCGAAGCTATTTCTTTCGGCGCTTTCGACTATCTAATTAAACCGGTCCAGATGGCAAAGCTTAACATCGTGGTGAAAAACGCTCTTGAGCAACGGAAGATTATCCTTCAGAACAAGAAGCTCATCTTGGACCTTCAAATCGCCAAGAAAAACCTGGAAGCCCGAGTCAGACAGCGTACGGAAGAATTGCGTAAAAGCCAGGAAAGATTTCGTTCGCTCTACGATAACGCCCCGGACGTCTATTATACAGTCAATACCGGAGGCGTGATTATCGACTGTAACAAAATGGCCTGCGAGTTTTTCGGCTATTCCAGGTCCAAATTGATAGGCAAGCACCTGCTGGATCTTTATACCAGCGAAAACTTCGAGCTGATCTCCAGCATGGTACCCACGGTGGATGGGCACGGCGGCAAAGTCCGTCACCAGGAAGTGCAGGTCAAGCGCGCGGACGGCACTGTGGCCGATGTGGAGATAAACACCAACCTGCTTCTGGATGAGAACGGCGAGGTGCTCGGAGCGTTGACCCTGCAGAGGAATGTCACTTCACGCAAGAAGGCCGAAGAGGCTCTGCGCGAAAACGAGGAACGCTACCGTACAATTTTCCAGAACTCGGAAGTATCCCTCTGGGAATTGGATTACTCCGAGCTGAAATCGAAGATTGCCGAGCTGAAAGAATCCGGAGTCAGGGACTTTAAAGCCTATTTTGAGAAAAATCCTGATCTGGTCAAACAGCTTGCCCGGATGATCAGAATTATCGATATCAACGATGCCGCTCTCAAAATGCTGGGCGCCCGAACCAAGAAGGAGCTTTTAAGTTCGTTGGATGCAATACTGGTCCCGGAAATGAGGCCGATTTTCCACGAGTGCTTAACCGCCCTGGCAGAGGGTACTCCGGTTTTCGAGTCGGAGATCATCCTGCGCACTGTCAAAGACGATACTATCTACGGTCTGCTATATGTTGTAATCCCTCCGGAAGAGGCGAAATTCCAGAACTTGCTGTTGAGCATGGTGGATATCACCACACGTAAAGAGGCCGAGAAGGAAAAAGACAGACT
>CAZSTM010000266.1:0-6229 GCA_964609635.1 uncultured Gemmatimonadales bacterium | reverse complement strand
TGAAGGTGTCGAATGCGGGGGTGTAGTGACCTTCGTTATCGAGGCCCAGGAGGCCGACGTAGTATTGACCTTTTAGTTAATGGATTATTCAATATGTAATTTGATCTGGAGGACTAACAATGTCGGATATTGATTTAAACACCATCCAAACGGCCAAAGTAATAGATGCCCGGGGAAGTGCTTGCCCCGGACCACTGCTGGAAGCCAAAAAAGGGATTGGTACAGTATCCATTAATCAGACGATTGAGGTGCTGTCCGGCGATGCTTCAACGAAAACTGACCTTCCCAGGTGGGCAAATAAGGTAGGACATGAATATCTGGGAACTATTGAAGCTGAAGGATACGACCGAATTTTTATTACCAGGAAGAAATAGTAGAAATACTACTATGCATCGAGGACTCGGGGGAATTTATCTCCGATGATACCTGGAAGTGGCATCTTCTAATGGAACCACTTATCGGTTTCATCTGAACAGCCCCTAAGGGTTTTATTGGATTCTATGGATTTTTCTATCTAGTTTTTAAGTTTTAGGATTTGTGTAAGTGCTCCAGTAAAAGCCTTGGTTCCCGAAATCAGAGACCGGTATATAGATAAGACAGCTTGAACGTCTTAGAATATCATTTTCTCTCATAAAGTATGCTTTATGGCCGCATCCATTAATAATTGCAAACCAAAAATATTGATATTAGCTACCGCCGCATGTGCTTATCCTGGCGCCGACTATGTGGGGCAGAACCATATAGAATATCCTCCGAACACTTATATTATTCGGGTGCCTGCACCGGTAGTATTCCCGGAGGATTTTTACTTGCACTGTTTCGAGAAAGGCATTGGTGGGATCATTATCATGAGTTGCGGGCATGAATGCCCGTATGATGGGGCCTACAACCGCTTGGCAGATAGGGTCGAGCGGGTGCATGAACAAATGAAAGAACGTAAAATTGATTCGAAACGCTTAAGACTATGTGCTATCTGTACTGTATGTGCCCGACCTTTCCTGAAAGAATTAAATCAAATGAACGCGTTTCTTGAAGGAAAGCATTCCACTGATTAATAAAATCGGAAATCAAGATAAGATTTTAGAGTGAGTCCAAGACATATTAATTAGAATGCTATAAGCAATCTGGATTCAGGGTATCCCATAAAAATGGAATCAAAAAGGTTATCAGTAGACGGAATGGTTATCGGTGGAGGAATAGCCGGACTTCAGGCTGCACTCGACCTCGCCGACCAAGGTTTTAAGGTATTGATAGTCGAGAAAGAACCCAGCATCGGTGGGAAAATGATTGCTTTAAGCAAGGTTTTCCCAACCTTGGATTGTTCCAGTTGCATTTGCACACCCCGCATGTCCGCCGCAGCACATCACGAGAACATCAGCATCATGACCTACGCCGAGGTCAAACAGAGTAAGCGCTGCAACGGTGTATTCGAAACTGTCGTTGAAAAGAAACCCCGGTATGTAGATGAGGATGATTGTATTGGCTGCCGTATTTGCGAATACGAGTGCCCGGTCTCAGCACCCCATGAATTCGACTGCGGCCTGGGCACCCGGAAGGCGATATATATACCCTTTTCAACCGCAATCCCGCAAGTTGCTCTGATTGATGCAGATAACTGTATTTTCTGTGGACGCTGCGAAAAAGTCTGTCCCACCAATGCAGTAAAATTTCTTCAAGAACCGGAAGAAATCATTGTGGAAACCGGCTCTATTATTGTTACCACCGGCTTTCAACTGACTCCCATAGATGCCAAAAAGCAATACGGTGGGGGACAACTACTGAACGTGTTAAGTCCACTGCAGGTTGAAAGACTCCTGGCCCCGAACGGCCCTTACGGAAGAGTGCTGCGCCCTTCCGACGGGAAAATCCCTGATTCTGTGGCCTACATCCAGTGTGCCGGTTCACGTGATCAGAGCATAGGCGTACCATACTGTTCACGAGTCTGCTGTATGTATGCTATCAAACAGGCTATGCTCCTAAGCGGAACTCTGCCCCTGGTAGAAGTTACAATTTACTACATGGACATTCGGGCTTTCGGCAAGGGATTCGAGCAATTTTACCAGAACGCCAAGGCCATGGGAATAGAATTTGTCAAAGGGAAGGTAGCCAAAATTACAGAAGATGAGAATCAGAACCCAATCCTCCGTGTTGAAATTATGGAAGAAGACAGCCGTGTTGAAGAACGCAAGCACGACATGGCTGTTTTATCTTTAGGTATTCTACCAGATTGGGATCCTTCTGGTATTGTACCAGTTAAGATCGAAGAAGATAATTTCATACGACGGGCTAATCCTTATCTGGCCCCGATTGCCACAGGCGAAGAAGGAATATTTGTTGCCGGTGTGGCTGCAGGACCCAAAGATATCCCTGACTCGATCATGGAAGCCGGAGCTGCTGCCATGGAAGCCTCGATTTATTTGAGTCGGAATAGACGGGGCTCGAGAGATTGACTCGGTTGCCGAGTTGCCGGCAGCATGGAGATTTCATTGTCTAACAAATCAGAGTAGTTAAAAATGATAAAGAACTCCAGAAAAGCCAAGGAAACCCATAAAGATTCGCAAAGGGAGGAAATTCGTATCGGGGTGTATATCTGTCATTGCGGTGGCAATATTTCGGATGTGGTGGATGTGGAAAAAGTAACCCAAGTGGTATCGGGTCTCCCGGATGTTGTTGTCGCTCGGAACTATGTATTCATGTGTTCTGATCCCGGTCAAAATTTAATAGCCGAAGATATACGGGAAAATAATTTGAATCGTGTGGTAGTGGCCGCATGTTCACCGAGTCTTCATGAGCTCACCTTTCGCAGGACACTTTCACGGTCGGGATTGAATCCCTTTTTGTTCGAACCGGTTAATATCCGGGAGCAAGTGAGCTGGGCTCACCACTCGGTTCCCGCTGAGGCTACCGAGAAGGCGATCAGGCTGGTCGCCGCCGGTGTGGCCAAAGCCAGGCTGTCCTATTCGTTGGAAATCATCCGCATCGGGGCCGAAAAGCACGTGGTGGTCATAGGCGGTGGTGTAAGCGGCCTGCGCTCCGCCCGGGATCTTTCTCGACGGGAATTCAAGGTTACCCTGTTGGAGCGTGCACCCTTTTTAGGTGGAAGGATGGCCCAGCTCGGCCGTCTTTATCCCACCGAAGACTCGGCCCGCGACCTTCTTCAAAGTCTGCTGTGTGAAGTGATTGAAGATTCTAACATAAAAATACATACTTTAGCCGAGGTTATAGAGATCTCAGGTTGCATAGGCGACTTTCATTTGAAAGTTAAGCTGAATCCCCGCGGGGTAACCAAGGAACTAGGCTACAATCAGTTCGAGAAGGCTATCGTATCCTGCCCTGTCTTTGTAGAAAGCGAGTTTGACTACGGTCTACGCCAACGTAAGGCGATTTATCTGTTGTATCCCGGTTGCTATCCCGAGCTTCCCGCCATTGACTGGGAAGCATGCACACGATGTGGGAAATGCGCGGAAACAGCCAACAATAAGGGTATCAATCTGGATGCTCAACCAGAAGAGAAAAGACTGGATGCAGGGGCTATCGTTCTGGCTACAGGATTCGATACTTATGAACCACGCCGGGGTGAATTCGGCTATGGAGAATATCCACAGGTTATCACCTTGCCGCAACTGAAACGTATCTTAGATGCAGAGGGGTCTACCAGCGGCAACTTAGAGTACAATGGCCGACTTGTAAAAAATGTGGGTTTGATACACTGTGTAGGCAGTCGGCAAATAGAGGGAATTCACGAGCCGGGAGCTGATGGAAATATTAATAATTACTGTTCACGTTTCTGCTGCACCGCCACCCTTCAAGTTGCCAATGAGATCCGTGAGAAATTCCCGGAGGTCAATGTTTTTGACTTCTACCAGGATATCCGCACTTACGGACGGGGACATGAGGATTACTATGAGAATGCTTCTAAGAATGGTGTTCTCTTTTTTCGATTTCGTGCTGAGGAGCCGCCTGAGGTTACAAGATTGAAGGATGAAGATTATACCCCCTTCATTATTAAAGTTAAAGATACACTCACCTGGGGAGAGGAAGTCGAGGTCCCGGTCGACTTGATAGTATTGTCGACAGGCATGGTCCCCAGGGATATAAGTAATTTGGTCGAGATGCTAAAGCTCCCCAGAGGTCCCGATCGGTTTTTACAGGAAGTGCATCCAAAACTGCAGCCGGTCGAGTCGTCTGTAAGTGGTGTTTTTCTCGCCGGAACTTGCCAAGGCCCGATGGATATCAGCGAGAGCTGTACCGCGGCTGAAGCCGTTGCTGCAAAGATAGCAGCACTGCTTGTTAAAGGGTATATCGAGTTAGATCCATTTGTAGCCAAAGTGGACCTCGAGCGGTGCGAGGGTGCCGGAAAATGTGTTGAAGCCTGTAATTTCAATAATGCGATCACTTTAGCAGAATATAAGGAAAACGGTAAAAAAGTAAAACGTGCAAAAATCAATACGGCAATGTGCAATGGCTGTGGGATGTGTGTGCCCGAATGTCCGCACGGGGCCATTCAAATAGAGGGGTGGCGTTTGGATCAATACCAGGCGATGGTGGATGCCATAGTTGCTGAACACTGAAAAACGGAAGATCCAAAATGAATCATGACACCAGCAAAACAACCAAAGAAAAAGTGAAAAAACCAGTTCAGATCTTCCGAGAAAGGCATGCAGGTATATCAGAAGAGCTGAAAGAGAGTTACAGCAAACAGACAAAACTTCGTAAAAAAATCTCGGAATCGCTCAAAGAGAAGCCCGGGACGGTACCTGAAATTTCCGAGTTTACCGGCATACCTAGCCATGAAATCTTATGGTCCCTTATGGGAATGAAAAAGTACGGAGAAGTAATCGAAGGTGAGGAACGCGCTGGCTACTATGAATACTCTTTAAAAGCTGAAGAGCAAAAGAAAGAGGTGAAAGACAAGTGAGTATCCGGGTGGACCCCACATTTATAGAAAAAATCAATAAATACGGCGCCTTTGATGTAAATGCATGCTTTAATTGTGGAAATTGTACGGCTGTTTGTCCTTTATCTGAAGGCCAGGATACTTTTCCCAGGAAAATGATCCGGTACAGTCAGCTAGGTGCTAAAGATCGCTTGATTGCCAGTAAAGAGATTTGGCTATGCTATTACTGCGGTGAATGTTCCGATACCTGTCCGCGCCTTGCTGAACCAGGAGAGTTTATGGCTTCGGCCAGACGTTATCTTATCTCATCTTTTGATCTCAGCGGTATCTCTCGCCTGCTCTATACCTCGAAGATCTATACTGCGCTTTTCATGACAGTTTTAAGTGGCTTGTTCGCCCTGATCCTGCTATGCGACAGCGGGCCGATGGAGCATACAATACCTGACATGTTCCGATATATACCGTTCGAGGTTATCCATAATCTGGGGTTGGGGGTTATCGTTGCGGCCCTTGTCGTAGCTATTGCCGGTATGGGACGTATGGTCTGGGCCTTGAAAGGAAGCCTGAATCATGTGCATACAGAAAAGCAGGCCAGCCAAAAAACACAGGGCTGGACCTCGCGGTTATTCCCTGCAGTCAAAAACGTTATCGCCGAACTCGTAGTGTTAAAACGGTATCGCGACTGTGAAGAAGAGCCCAAGGCGCCATGGTACCTCTCTCACTGGTTTATTCACTGGTCGATAATGTGGGGGTTTATAGGATTAGGTGTGGCCACAGGAATCGATTACCTGCTGATGATAGTGGCCGACAAAATACCTGCGCAACCCGACCCCTTATGGTATCCTACCCGGATGTTGGGCAATGTGGCTGGCTTGTTTTTGATGTACGGCACCAGCCTGGCAATTGTTTCACGGTTCAGGAAACCGGATAAATTCTACTCCCACTCGCTGCTATCAGATTGGTTATTTTTGTGGCTTCTGTTCCTGATCGGCCTGACAGGCTTTCTGTTGGAACTGGCGATCTACCTCCCAACAGGCACTACCTGGGGATATGTTATCTTTTTTGTACATGTGGTAATAGGTATGGAAATAGTAATCCTTCTTCCCTTCACTAAATTCGCCCATGCTGTTTATCGACCCCTTGCCTTGTTAATCCATAACCTTTCACACTCGATAGAGAACAAAAATTAGCCTTACCCTGTCCCAGACCGACACCTCGCTCTCTGTGAGAATTCAACAGTGGAGCATCTACGATACCAGGTCATGTATTACATTTGGACAAGGATGTTGCCGGCGTATCCGAGGAAGCTATGGCGATACTCTTGGATTACAA
>CAZSTM010000265.1:0-6231 GCA_964609635.1 uncultured Gemmatimonadales bacterium | reverse complement strand
GTTGGGATGGTTGTTAAACAGGACAGTTACTATCCTCCAGGCGGAGGTGCTATCTCCTCTGTCATCCGTAACCGTATATAAAATCCGGAAGGTTCCCGGTACGTTGAAAAGTTTAGGGCCGGTAGCGGCGGTGGTGTCAACAGCGGGATCGAAATCATCGAGTAAGCCGTTACTCCAATGGCGGGAAACCACTTCTCCATCCAAATCTGCATCCGAGTCACCGCCTTCAAAAGATATTCTGGACCAGGCAACCACTATAGTATCTCTACTGGGTGAGATGATCCAGGCTTCAGGCGGATAGTTGAAGGGTTTCGGACCGGTAACCACCCTTGTCGAGTCCGAGACGGAAGCGCCCGCATCGTCGGTTACGGTGAAATACACCAGATAGACACCCTCCTGGTCGAGGGGCAGATACGCGGGCGGTTGTATGGGATCCAGAGTAATGAGCGTGTCGTCATCAAACCGGTAGCTCCACTGGGTCGAGGCCACAGTGCCGCCCGGGTCCACGCTCGTTGCCTCCAATGGAACACTGTCTCCGGCGGTGATCGTAGTATCGTCGGACATCGAGGAAATAAAGGCGACCGGCAGCTGGTTAGCCTCGACAGCTATCCCAACCGAGTCCCGGCCTACGGCGCCGCGGTTGTCGGTTACCGTATAGATGACCATGAAAGTGCCGACTTCCAGGAAAGTCTTGCTTCCGGGGCTTCTGGTCGTATCGACCGAGGGATCGTACACCACTCCGCTTCCATCGCCCCAGAACCAGGTGCGGGCGGCGATCCAGTCGTCGGGATCAGGATCGCTGTCCGTGGCGCTGAATTTAACCGAGACGCCCTGAAAGGTTGTAGTATAGTACTGGGGATAGTCAATATCCGCTATGGGCGGCTGGTTGGGGTTGGGATCGATAACTGTCACGGTAACGGAATCCAGGCCCTCGACGCCGTGAAAATCCCGTACCCGGTAGATCAGCTTGAAATCACCGGGATTGGGGAATTGGCGCAAGCCGGGCGCGGTAACCGAATCCTGGAACGTCTCCAGTCCACTGCCCTGTGAGTACTCCCACAGGCGGACGGCTATTCCGGCCGCAGGATCCAGGTCGCGGGCCTCGAGAAAGAGGCTCTCGCCCATCGCTATGGTAGTGTCGCTCTCAGGTGATATAATCTTCACCACCGGCGGTTCGCTGGTGGATAGAACAGTCACCGTCACCGTATCCGAGGCTGTCCGGCCGAAAGTTTCGACAATCTGGTAGCTCATGCTGAAGGTGCCGGGGATTTCCCAGACAACCGTATCCGGGGTGGTGTCAACCGCATCGCTGATTCCGCTGCCCTCGCCGAAATACCAGGCGCGGCCGGCAACCATTATGCCCTCGGGCAGGTATTCCTCGACGGCCGGAGTGATATAACCTCCCGCTATGAAAGCGGTGTCCCCGGGCGGGTTGGTGATCCGGACCGCCATTTCCGCCATTTCCTTGACAGTCAAGGTGATAACGGCCGATCCCTGGCCTTCGAGGCTGTCTTCCACCAACACGGTGATCCGGTGAGCTCCGACAGGCAGGTTGCTTTTGGAAAACTCCGGACTCCTGGACAGCTCGCCGGAGATGTCGGAACGCCAGAGATAGCCGGAGCCGGCCTGCTGGTCGGTGTAGCCAGTGCGGGCGACGACCTGGAATTCGATGGTTTCTCCGCTGAAAAAAGAGCTGCTGTCAGGTGGCGAAAGCACCAAGACCTGCAGGATTTCAGCTCTGGGATCGAAAAGGTTGTCGCGCGGCGCATCCCGGCAGGATACCAGCCAGACAAGCGCTGCTGCCAGAGTAACGGCTGATATTTGACCGGTTTTTTTCAAAATGACCGGGAAAGGCTGAGGTGAATTCGTTGCCCGCGATCGGGGGCCCGGTCGGTGTTTTCAATCTCCACATTCAGTACCGGACCGAAACGCGGCATAATGAAAAAGTGATCCACGATGTTAAACAGAAAAAGACCGGCGGCGGCGTAAAATAAACCATCAGAGCGCTTAAGCCGGTTTTGGGTCTTGTCGTAGAGCCTGTCGAATTCTTCGGGTTGGTTGGAGCGCGAAAGGTTTCGGTAATCCTCCAGATAGGTTTTATATTGATCGTGGTAATAAAGTCCCAGACCAAAGCAGCCGACCGTTGCCGCCAGCATCGATCCTCCCCTGATTTTCTGGCCGGAGATTATGCGGGACCCGCCGGGAACCAGCGCCCAGGCGGCGGGCACCGGTTTACGCATGATGGTCCGCCTGGGTTTTTTTGGGGTGGAAACTTTTTCAGCTTTTTCGAGCTTGGCGGGAGAGGTTTTTTCCACCTTTTCGATCAACTGGCTGCTCGCATCGTCGAGCTTTTCCAGCACACGGTCGATTCGCTTGCCCAGGATTTGGACCTCCTCGACAAGGCGGTCGGTTTCCTGGCTGGATACCTGTTCCAGCCGGGCCAGCTCGCCGAAGACCCAGCCGGGTCTCTGACGGAAGATAATCCGGTACCACTTGGGCCGGATTTCGGTAACCGGGAACCGCTCTCCCCGCATGGCCCGGCCGATACGGCGGTAATTAATCCCGGGTCCGCTGCGGATGTTGGCGTAATTGTTGGTAATCACCACCTCTCCGGACGACTGCGCCTGAATCTTTTGCGGAGAGGACAGAATAAGGCCGAAAACCAGGCTCGAAACAGCCAAAAGCGCGGCCGGGTTACGGGCTAAGCGGAAGAAGATGCCGCATTCCAACATGAAGCTCAGACCTTGCTCAAATTAATGATGTTCGATCAGAATCAGTGGTCCAGGCGAAATTACAATTCAACCTATTGATATTTCAAGAATTAAAAGGTATTATATATCCAACCGGCCGTTACCGCGCAGTTTTCCCGGTAATTACCGCGTGGTTTGTCAATGCATAAATCGGGCCAGAACGGATAGCTGATACATCCATGGGGTAAATTATCTGTCGGCCGCCGAAAAGAACGATAATTTTCCGGATAATGTTAAACGCCTTCCCCTAAATAAGTTATACAATAATTATCCCTGCATGGTTCCAACAGCGCAAACCTTGTTATCGCATCCTTTTGGTTAAGGAGATTATCCCGTATGGATACCTTGCTGCTGATGTTGACTACCTTTTTCGGCTACCTGATAGTTTACCACACCTATGGCAGGTTCCTGGGCCGGAGGGTTTTCCGCCTCGATAAATCAGCTGCCGTGCCCTCGCGCCGGTTCGAGGACGGTATGGATTACGTGCCCACCCGCAAGGCTATAATTTTCGGACACCATTACACCTCCATCGCCGGTACCGGCCCGATTGTCGGGCCGGCGATCGGCATAATCTGGGGTTGGGTGCCCGCCCTGCTGTGGGTCTTCCTGGGCGCGGTGCTGATGGGGGGAATGCACGACCTGGGCTCCCTGGTAGTCAGTTTGCGCAACCAGGGCAAAACACTCACCGAGATTACCTCAAAATATATCAATCGAAGGGTGCGCCTGATCTTTTTCCTGATAGTTTTCTTCGAACTGTGGATCGTGATCGCCATTTTCGGGCTGATCATCGCCATTGTTTTCAGCGCTTTCCCCACCGCAGTGATGGCAGTCTGGCTGCAGATCCCGATTGCCGTGGGTCTCGGTTGGGTGGTATATCGCCGCGGCGGGAATGTTACACTCTACACCGTGCTGGCCGTGGCCCTGATGTATTTTACGATTTTAATGGGCAGTTTCACTCCCTTTTCGCTGGGCTCGGTATTCGGAATTCCGGCCACCGGTGTATGGACCGTGATTCTGTTGATTTACGCCTACGTTGCTTCCACCCTGCCGGTTACCGTGCTGCTTCAGCCCCGGGATTATATCAACGCCTGGCAGCTGTTCCTCTCGATGGGCATGATGGCCCTCGGGGGCCTGGTCGCCGGGGCCTTCGGCTCGATGAACCTGGTGGCTCCGGCTTTCAACCCCGCAGCCGAGGGCGCGCCCCCGCTGTGGCCGTTCATGTTTATCACCATCGCCTGTGGAGCGATCAGCGGCTTCCATTGCATTGTCAGCTCGGGTACCACCAGCAAGCAAACTTCCAGCGAGCCGGATGCGCTTTTTATCGGTTACGGCTCCATGCTGCTCGAATCCTCCCTGGCCACCCTGGTACTGGTGGCCGTGGCCGCGGGAATCGGCCTGGGCTATGCCACCACGCAGGGAGAATTCTTAACCGGTACGGCCGCCTGGGAACAGCATTACCGGTCCTGGACCGCTGCCGGCGGACTGTCCTCGAAAATCAGCGCGGTGGTTGTCGGGTCGGCCAACATGATGGCCGCTGTCGGTATCCCGCTGGCTATCGGCAAGGTGATCATGGGGGTTTTTATCGCCTCTTTCGCCGGTACTACCCTGGATACCGCCACCCGAACCCAGCGCTATGTTCTTTCCGAGCTGTTCAACGACTTGAAACTGGAGAAACTCTCCGGACGCTGGATTACCACCCTGATCGCGGTGGTTACCGCGGCGGTGCTGGCATTTGCCAGCGGAGCGGACGGCACGGGGGCGCTGACCCTCTGGCCCATGTTCGGTGCGGTAAATCAACTGCTGGCAGCCCTGGCGCTGCTCTTGATAACCATCTACCTGCGCGGTCGCGGCGGATGGTATTACCTGCTCAGCGGGGTGCCCTGTATTTTCATGGTGCTTACCACCGGCTATGCCATGCTGCTTAACGAGGTGAATTTTTTCTCCGAGGGTCAGTACCTGCTCTGCGCCATAAATGGTTTTACCACCGTACTGGCCGGCTGGATGATAGTCGAGGCGGTACTCAAGATCGTGCGGCCGGCAGGGAAAACGCCGGCTCAGGCTGAGGTTTAAACCCGGAGGAGAAATCTGGTTTTTCCTCCGGGGCAATGGTGATTTCCCTAATCTTCAGAGAACTTCTCTCATAATTAGTCCTGTTTTTATGGTGGACAGGTTACTCCAGGAGGTAAAAATGTCACCTAAAGAAAACATGAACCGGCGTAAATTCCTGGGTTCTGCAGCCGCAACTTTTGCCTTTACGGTTGTTCCGAGACATGTGCTGGGCGGACCTGAATATGTCGCTCCGAGCGATAAAATCAACTTAGGCTACATCGGTCTGGGAACTCAAGGATTAAGGGAAATGACTGGCCTGCTGTCTGATCCGAACATACATGTCGCTGCTGTGTGTGATCCCAATACAGACAGCACGAATTATGTGGATTGGTCTAAATATGGACTCCGCAACGGCATACGAAGATTTTTAGAGAATCCCACCTGGGGAGAAGGCGTTGACGGGATCCGTGGAGGTCGGGAAGTGGGACGAGAAATTGTAGAAGCGTACTATGCCAAAAACAAGCCTTCAAACAGCTACAAGGGCTGCTCTTCCTATGCTGATTTTCGAGAGTTATTGGAAAAAGAGAAAGACCTGGATGCAGTCAAGATAATGACACCGGACCATCTCCATGCGACCATAGCCATTGCGGCTATGAAAAAAGGCAAGCACGTGGTTATGCACAAACCCGTATCCAACGTGCTATATGAATCCCGATTAGCCATCGAAACCACGCGCAAGATGCAAGTCGCCACACACTTATCGGCCTGGAGCAGTAGAAACAAAAATTCGATCGATTTAGTGAAAAGCTGGATCTCGGACGGCGCAATCGGTCCTCTTCGGGAAGTGCATAACTGGATAAACAAGCCGATATGGCCTCAATGGCCGACTTGTCCAACCGAGACCCCGCCGGTTCCCAAAGGCTTTGATTGGGATTTATGGCTCGGGCCTGCGCTGGATCGTCCCTATCATCCGAATTATACCCATGCCGTATTTCGCGGTTGGTACGACTTTGGAAGCGGCATTCTGGGGGATATGGGTCATTATAGTCTTTGGCCGGTATTTATGGCATTCGATTTGGATGCTCCGGTCAGTGTCGAGGCAACTCCGAGTTTTACCTGCGAAGTAGTAGATCATGTAAGCGGGATTCAAAAGAATGATGTTTCTTTCCCAAATGCCAGTACAATTCGTTTTAAATTTTCGGCGCGAGGGGAAATGCCCCCGCTTCAGATATACTGGTATGACGGGGGAATGAGACCTCCGACACCTGAAGAATTGGAGATGGATAACAAGGAAATGCCGTCGAGCGGGATGATGTTTGTGGGCGATCACGGGAAAATTCTCGGAGATTTCCTGGGTAATAAACCACAAATCATTCCTGAGAAAAAGATGCGTGAATATCAGGGAGTGAAAAATGCTGCTGAACGCAGAGCC
>CAZSTM010000264.1:0-6247 GCA_964609635.1 uncultured Gemmatimonadales bacterium | reverse complement strand
CGAGGGTATCCCGCTTATCTGCCCCACGGCCAGTGCTCCAGGCCTGGACAACCTGGGACCGTTGGTTCATATAATCAACCGTACAGACCCGTCTCTGGCCGCCGGTCTGGCCGAATATGCCGTGGATAAACTCGGATATCAAACTTTCGCCGTGCTGGCTCCGGACGATGAATACGGCAGCCTTCTGGCTGATACCTTTGCTAAAATACTCACCGAACGAGGCGCGGCGGTGGTTTCATCCCAGCGCTATGGCTGGGAAATCAAAAACTTCGAAAACCAGATGAACCTGCTGCGCCGCTACCTGCCCGATGCTCTTTATTTGCCCGTGCACGCCAACGAGATAACCCAGGTCGCCGCCCAGGTATATTATTACGGTCTGAACCACGTGCATATACTCGGCACGGAGCTGTGGAACAACGAACGGGTAATAAGAATGGGCGGTGAATACGTGAACGGTGTGGTGTTCCTTGCGCCTTTTTATGAGGAAAGTGCTTCTTTGCGCTGGAATGAGTTCAAGATGGTCTACGAGTCCGCCTATCGCCGTCCGGTGAACCGCTTTTCCGCCCTGGGATTCGATTCGGCCAACCTGCTGCTGAGCGCGGCTGAAAGACTGCCCACCAGCCGCAGCCTGCTGGCCGAAAGGCTGAACTCTATCAAAAGCCATCCGGGATCCATGGGAGTTTACACCATCGATGCGACCGGCCAGGTTAAGCGGGAAGCCTTCATTCTCAAGATCTCCGACGGTAATATTATTCCCGCGCTCACCTCGGGGGCAACAGACAGCAGTCTCGGCAGTTCGACACCCTCCGTCCTGCCGGCCGGCACTGACACCCGGGTCCCGGATAGTCCCTGATGACCAGCTAAGGAGAGAGAGACTTGGATAGTAGTCCGACCTATTTGACAATGTTGATTCCGGCTTATAATGAGGAGTCGCGAATCGGCGAGACACTGGAGGGCATGGTCGGTTATTTCAAGAAAAAGGATTTTCGTACCGAAATCCTGGTGGTGGACGATGGCAGTACCGATGGAACCAGGCGGGTGGTGGAGTCTTTTAAAGGTGACGAGGTGCCGGTACGGTTGACCGGATATCAAGAGAATCGCGGCAAGGGATTTGCCATAAAGACCGGGATGTTTGAAGCGCAGGGAACCTACGTGTTGTTTGCCGATGCGGACATGAGCACCCCGGTGGAAATGTTCGAGCGCTTCGAGTCCCATCTGGCGAAAGGGGTGGATGTAGTGATCGGCACCCGAAAGACCGCGGGCGCCTATGTGGGCAGACATCAGCCGCTCTATCGCGAGAGTATGGGAAAAGTCTTTACTTCTCTGAGCAACACCATTCTCGGTCTCCAGGTGAGCGATTTTACCTGCGGTTTCAAGTGTTTTCACCGGCGAACGATTGAACCGGTTTTCGGCGTCCAGAGAATTTCCGGCTGGAGTTATGACACGGAGATACTCTTTATCACCAAAGTCAAGGGCTTTTCTATCCACGAGGTGCCGGTAGAGTGGTTTAATGATGAGGCCACCCGGGTCAAGCTCTGGAAAAACGTTTTCACCTGCCTTATCGAACTCTTCGAAATTTGGAATAACAACCGCAAAGGGCTTTACAGGTAGTGAGTGCCTCGCGTTCATCCGGAGCGCGCCGCAGGAAAAAGCCGGCCGGTGCGAATTCACATTCTCGATGGGGCTCCTGGTCTCCAAAGGCATACGCCTATCTTCCTTATCTGCTGCTGGCTTTTCTTACCCTGGTTTTTTTCTGGATTATTCTCTCCCCGTTTGGCAAGGGTTACTGGTTGTGGGAGGATTTCCTCTACCAGAACTACCCTTACCGGGTTTTCGCCGCCACCAGCCTGGTCCGCGGAAGCTTTCCTTTCTGGAATCCGTATGTATTCGGCGGCATGCCGTTTTTCGCCGACATCCAGACAGCGGTGCTTTACCCGTTTAACCTGGTGCTGACTCTTTTCAGCGACAGCGAAAGCTTAAGTCCTTATATTGTCGAGTTGATAGTGGTTCTACACTATTTTCTGGCAGCGCTGTTTGCTTTCCGCTTCCTGAGGCTGAGCAAGCTGGAGACCGAGGCGGCGCTTCTGGGTGCGGTTACTTTCGCTTTCAGCGGGTTTATGGTAACCCACGTGATCCACACGAACTTTATCAGCGTGTTTGTCTGGCTGCCGCTTATCCTCGAGCTCTTCGAGCGTGCGCTCTCGAGTCGTAAAGTCCGCTTCGGGCTGCTTTGTGCTGCGGCCCTGGCGCTCAGCACTCTGGGGGGCTACCCTCAGTACAGCCTCTATATCGACTACGTGCTGGTGCTCTACTGGCTGGTGTACGAGCTGAACCGCTACGGTCGCGACGGCTGGTCACCGGCCGCTGCTGCATGGCGTCTGGCACTGCTGGCATTCATCTGCCTGGCAGGACTCGGTCTCAACGCCGGCGGATACCTGCCGGCGGCTGAACTGGCGGAATACACACCCCGCAGCACGATGACTTATACGGCCTCAATCGAGCATTCCATAGCTCCGCTGCAGTTGGTGAAACTCCTCTGCCCCGCTTTTTTCGGCACGCAGTATCAGCAAAGCAATACCTACTGGGCCGGCGGGTACAGCGCTTTCTGGGAAACTTGCATTTTCGTGGGCGTGCTGCCTTTGATCCTGGCTGTATGGGGTGTCGTTCGAGGATGGAGGAACCGCCGGGTAGCCTTTGCCGCGGTGCTTGCCTTTTTCAGTCTCTGGCTGGCTCTCGGAGGATACGGGCTGCTCTACAAGCTCTTTTTCTACTTCGCTCCCGGGTTCAACCGTTTTCGCATTCCCGGCCGCTTCTCCGCTTTCGCCTCATTTGCCCTTGCCCTGCTGGCGGCTCACGGCTGGTCGATCTTCACCGGCGCGGACTCCGTTGAGCAAAAACAGACCGCATCCAGAGGGCCGCTTTATATCGCGGGCATTGCCTTCAGTGTGGTAGTGATTTTGCTGGCTTGTTTGAGACTGGGCCTGCTGGAGGCGTTGACCGAAGGGCGTATTGCCCGGGAAGGAGCGAAAGACCTGGCCCAACAGGCCTGTCATGCCGGCCTGGTCTGGATAGTTGCGGCCGGGGTGCTGCTGGCCGCGGCCGGCAGGCGGAACGGAGCCATAAAACGATGGGCCGGGCTTGCCGCAATTTTCTTTGTCTTTGCCGAACTCTACATGTTCGGAACCCCTTTCCTCAAGGGCCGGGTGTCGCCGGATGAAATCTTCCCCAGGAACCAGGTAGTGCGGACACTCCAGGAACTGGGGGAAAAAGAGCTTTTCCGTATCAACGCCCGCGATCTCACGCATAAGGGGATAATGCTGCTGCGACGAAACCAGGGCAGCATTCACCGGCTCTTTCTGATCGAGGGCTATAACCCGCTGCAGCTTAAGCGCCGCCTGGTTGATGTCCAAACAGAGCGGAGATTCGACCTTCTCAACGTCAAGTACAAGATCAAAATCGATATGGAGCAGAAGTCCGCGGGGTTTGCCCTTCACTCGAGCTATCTTCCCCGGGCTTTTATGATGCATCGCTGGCGGGTTATCCAACAGGATGAAAAAATCATAGAGACACTCAATGCGCCTGAGTTCAACCATCGCGAGGAAGTGATCCTGGAAGAGAACCCGGGCATTGACAGGCCCCGTGAGGCCGCGCATATTGAATCAAGGGTGGAGATTGTCGATTACTCCCCGAACGAGATAGTTCTATCGGTGGAATCCGACCGGGCGGGTATAGTGGTATTGAGTGAATGGCATTACCCGGCCTGGAAGGCCTGGGTGGACGGTGTGGAGGTGCCGGTGCTGCGGGCGGATTACGCGCTGCGAGCCGTGGCGGTCGAACCGGGGGTCCACAGGATTCGCTTCGCTTACAGCTCGGAAATGTTTAACCTGGGCCTGCTTATCAGCGCCCTGACAGTGGCGGGTGCGGCTCTGGTGGCGGTCATCGCCCGGAAAAAAGGCGTTTGGTAGAAAGAAAAATCCTCATGCGCTACAACACTTATTACGAATCCTCCGGCTTCGCGTTCGGCGGCAAGCTGACACCCGCGGTCAAGTACCTGATAATTATCTGCACCGTCTCTTTTCTTCTCCGGGAATTCGTAAGCATTATCCCCTGGACTGCTGTTTTCGGACTCACCCCCAGGTTGGTCAACGAAAATTTCTTCGTGTGGCAGTTCGGCACCTACATTTTCATGCACGGGAACATCTGGCATCTGCTGTTCAATATGTTCTTTCTCTGGATGTTCGGTGGGGAGCTGGAGCGATCCTGGGGCACCCGGGAGTTCGTGATCTTTTTCTTTATCACCGGGGTAGGGGTGGGACTGATCCACTATGTTTTAGCTACCGGGATTCCGCTGCCCCGTTTTGTCAGGGATTACTCCAGACCGCTGATCGGTTCGAGCGGCTCCGTTTTCGGCTTGCTGGCGGCCTACGGTGTCTGCTTTCCTGAGCGTAGAATCCTGTTTATGCTGCTGTTCCCGGTGAAAGCCAAGTGGTTTGTCCTGCTGCTCGCGGCAATCGAGCTGTACCTGTGCAGGGTGCCCGGCAGTATCGCGCATTTCGCTCACCTGAGCGGGATGCTGATCGGCTGGCTCTACTTGAAAAAGGAATGGACGCTGACCTCTGCACGCGACTATCTGGACCACCAGCGCAGGCGGCGGAAGCTGAAACTGGTTCGGGAACAGGAGAACGACCTGCAGCAGGAACGCGATGAGGTGGACCGCATTCTGGACAAGATAAACAAAGAGGGTATGGAGAGCCTTTCCCGTCAGGAACGCAAAATCCTGCACCGGGCCAGCTTGCGGAGTTCTTCCAGGGGCAATAGTTGATCGGAGGCAAAGAGGTTCCATCTTGGCGCATGCTTACCCATCCCCCTAAATGCTGTCAGATCAAGCGATCTTTTTCCTCTCCCACAGCCACCAGATCGATCTTACTGCGTTCGGATATTCCCAGGCCGTAGCGCGTATCGGCCAGGAAAACGTGTTTGGCGGGCGGGTTTATAGGCCACGGCCGGTTTCGGTACTGGTACCTCTTGCGATTCAGCATTTCCAGGCTCAACCGATCCACAGCCACCGGGTCGGTGCCCACGAAAAGGCCGCCGTAATTCCAGAGGTAGGCCGGGTTGACCTGCGGCCCGCCTTCGAACAGAGGCTGCAGGGCATCCACAATCACCAGGCGCTGCTTGCTGCGGATGGGCTCGAGAGCGCCCAGTATTCCCATATCCGCGCAGCTGTCTTTGTGGATTACGAAGGGCGTGTCTATATCGCGTACATTGATTCTGGTTACCGCTCCGCACCAGTTTTTCAGGGCGGCCGCTATTCCGGAAAGCCAGTGGCTTTTCAAGCCGGGTATGTTGATCAGGACTGTTGCGTGCTCGGTAACAATGCGGCTGATAGAGTCGGCACCGTAACCGAAATGTTTATCTCGTTTATAGGCCCCCTCGATCCCGGTTCCGGCGTTGTCGCGGTCCCAGATGATTATTTTGTCCTCTTTCACCCCGACTTCGACCAGCAGGCGGGCCAGAGCCGCCACCAGTTCCGGGTGGGTGGCGGTCATCATCACGTTCATCTTGATACCTACCGTGTCCTGGGGAGAGACAAAATGTTTAAGGGCGCGGGCCGCGCTTTTTTCTTCAGTAAACGCACACAGTGCCTGCTCAAGCAGCCCGGCCATCACCCGGGGGTCTTTCCAGCCTTCAGCGTTCATGGCCTCACGGTTCCTGGCAAGCACCACTCTGGTCCGTTCCACCTTTGTTTCTTCCCCGGCCGCGCCTGATTGCGGCAGGCTCAATCCCAGTCCGAGTGCTCCCAGGGCGCCGGTTTTCAAGAAATCCTTACGGTTTATCGAGGTAGTTTCGGGGCGCTCGGGCATACTCCCTCCGGAGAATTAGTTATTCATAGATTATGCAGATTACACAGATTAAGAATGCCAGGTTAATATTCAATGAAAGTAGCTCTGTTTCTGATTCAAGGCTCCTGTTCCATAGTGGCCGATGGATAGCTGTTTTTGAGCAATGTAAAAAATTTACTCTAAGGAAGATCTACAAAGGCAAGGAATTTACACACCCGGCGTATCCCCTCTTGAGAGGGGTACCCGTGTCAGCGGGCGGGGTGTGTTATTGAAGCTCAAACAACCTCTTTTCTGAAGGATTTCCTCGGTATCAAATGGTTGCTCTTTTATCTCAACCAGTTTATCACCTCTTTCTGCTAAGTATATGTCTTAAATAATATTGGCATCTTTTAAATCGATATTTG
>CAZSTM010000263.1:0-6252 GCA_964609635.1 uncultured Gemmatimonadales bacterium | reverse complement strand
GATAACGGTGGCAAGCTGGCAACCAGGAATAAACAGAATATAAACTACATCGAGCTGCTGGTTACCGATAATGGAACCGGCATGAGCCAGGAAATCAAAGATAAGATTTTCAATCCGTTTTTTACTACTCGTGAGGACGGAACCGGCCTGGGCCTGGCGATCGCCAAGAAAATGATCCAGGAACAGGAAGGGTCCATAACTGTCTCCAGCCAGCCGGGAGTAGGGACTCAAGTCTGCATTTTATTACCACATTATCCTTGATTTAAGGGGCGAATATGGAGTTTAAACGTATTCTCGTTGTTGATGATGAGCCGCTGATGAGGGATTTCCTGGTAGAGACACTGGAGCGGAAAAAATACGTTGTAGAGTCGGTAGGTAGCGGCTCGCAGGCCATTGAAAAGATCAAGGACGACTACTTCGATCTGGTGATTACGGACATCCGTATGCCCGAGGTAAGCGGCATGGAGGTGCTCAAGGCGGTCAAGAAATACAGTGGCGAAACCGAGGTTATCATGATCACCGCTTTCGGTCAGGTGGATAACGCGGTGGAAGCCATGAAACTAGGAGCATACGACTACATCGAAAAACCTTTTAACGCGGACAGGATCGAGATCGTAGTCGACCGGGCAATTGAAAGGCAGCGGCTCAAGGATGAAACCAGGTCGTTGCGCAGCGACAAGAACCAGCTCCTCACCCAGTTGAAAAAAAATTACACCTTCAGCTCAATCGTCGGTTCATGCGATGTAATGCTGAAAGTCTATGAAACCATCGAACAGATTGCCCCGAGCAAAGCCACCATACTAATCAACGGTGAAAGCGGTACGGGTAAGGAACTGGTGGCACGGGCAATCCATTACAACAGTCCGCGCCAGAACAAGCCGTTTATAAAACTTAACTGCGCGGCCCTGCCGGAAGGACTGATGGAGAGCGAGTTGTTCGGCCACGAGAAAGGGGCTTTTACCGGTGCAATCAGGTCGACCAAAGGACGGTTCGAGCTGGCCGATACAGGCACACTGCTCCTGGATGAAATAGGGGAGATGTCCCTGCCCCTGCAGGCCAAGCTCCTGCGGGTTCTTCAGGAAAGGGAATTCGAGAAAGTGGGTAACCCCACTCCTCTGAGTGTGGATGTCAGAGTGGTCGCCACCACCCATCGGGACCTGGTGGAAGAGGTGAAAAACGGCAAATTCCGTGAGGACCTGTACTACCGCTTGAATGTGGTACCGATTTTTCTTCCACCGCTTAAAGACCGCATCGAAGACGTGCCGTTGCTGGTCGATCATTTCATTGGAAAATACTCTGAGGAAAATGGTAAAAATATCGATGGGATAGATGACGAAGGCCTAGATGTACTGACGGCTAAGGAATGGAAAGGCAATGTCCGGGAACTCGAAAACCAAATCGAGCGCGCGGTGGTACTCTGCCGTGAAAATACGCTGAGCGCAAAATACTTTCAGTTCGATCGCGAAATCTCCAGCGCCGCGGTCGCACCGGGAGTGGAGGGTATTATCCCCGGCATGACTTTGCGGGAAGTCGAGAAACGACTTATTCTGAGCACTCTTGAATCGGAAAAAAATAACCGTACCCGCGCCTCAGAAATACTGGGTATCAGCGTACGGACTTTGCGTAACAAGCTTAACGAGTACTCCAAGGAAGGAATATTCATCAAGTCCTGACCAGGCCCGACTGTTGAGCTGCGGTTTGCTCGGAATATCGCCCTTGAATTAAATAGCGAACGGATAGTAATAATAAACCGGAAACCCCGGATCAGGCTGTAAGATCCAATTTGTCGGGGTTTCCGGTTTTTTTATCCACAACTCCCGGAAAGACTTATTTCTTCTTTACGGGTTTGTTCTCTTTCTGCTTGGCTGGGAAATAGGAGCCGGTCTTACTTTTAATGATTGTCTGCTGGGTTACCGCCGCCTTGAGGTGAGGGTAAAGATTCTGTACCTTGGTCCCGAGAGTACGAGCTATCTGAGGCGGGCGGACGCCTTTGGGGCTCTTGGTGATAATATCATGAATCCGCTTCTTGATATCCATCATCCGCTTGCCTTTGACCGGGCTCACCTCGATTGCAGTGCCCAGTTTGCTCTCGAGCAGATTTAAAAGTTTATCCGTCCTTTCGGTCAAAATGATAACCCTTTTAACCAGTTCCTTGTATTCGGAGGACTCTCCAGACGAAGCGATCGAATGTTCTTTCATCTTTTTTGCGAAATCTTCAACACCTGTAAAAAAAGCTCTCATCATATCAGACATAACCTCCTCCGAGAGATAAGTGTTTAATATTTATAGTAATTGGAAATAGATTGAAATTGCTGTTTATTTTGAAATACAACGCGCATATTTGCAAAGAACAAGACAATGGCGGTGTTTATTAGCCGGTTACCCGTTCAACTTACAGCGTATTCACTAAATAATAACTTTAAATTTATGCTTAATAACTCAGATTACAGCATTATTATATCATATTAAAAGGATAAATGCAAGTTTTTAAATGTAAAAAAGTTATCATTTTTAAATTTTATTATTTTCAGAAAATCGATTCGCGACATTTGTCTCGCAATTTATGGTTAATTCCAGATGACGGTCTATTTACATGGTTGCCGGTCGGCATGGGACCATTTTTCCCATATCGAGTTTGGGGCTTATCACAACTTATGGTTATTAAGTAAGTTAGGCATGTTTTATCAGTGGCATAGATGTTGCTAAATTCATGGTCGGGGCATTAAATGAAAAAATCGTTCGATCTGGATTTGATACGGATGTGGCAACCCTGCAGCGTGGAATTCTAATATAATACTAAAGATAATATCAAAGGCATCAACTTACCGGGAGCCGATGAATGCTCAATGAATTTATGTTTGAACAGACAAATCTGCCTTTGTTGCAAAAGGGACTCGATACTTATGCCGTACGCCAGAAAGCCAGTGCTCACAACATTGCCAATGTCAATACCCACGGGTTCCGGCGCATGGAGGTCCAGTTCGAGGAAGAACTGCGTAAAGCGCTGAAAATAGACCGCGGGGTAACCGGCACTCGGACCCACGAAGGACATTTGAAAATAGGCGCCGGCCGTCTGAATGAAGTCGAACCGATTCCGTACATGCCGGATGACCCTGAATTGCATTCCGGGGTGAATAATGTGGATATCGATCATGAAATGGTTCGATTGGCCAAGGCGCAGCTTTCTTTCGATTTCGCTTCGCGGATGTCTAAAAGGACTTTCAGCAGTCTGCGAAGTTCAATCCGCGGAGAAGTGTCATCCTAATTTAGCCGAGAGGTAGTTCAATGCCGTTGGGACGTATTTTTTCCTCTTTGAATATCAGTGCTTCGGGCTTAAGCGCCCAGCGTCAGCGCATGAACACCATTGCCCAGAACATCGCCAACGCCGAGACCACCCGCACCGAACAGGGCGGCCCCTATCGACGTCAAGTGGTGGTTACCAGCGAGGCGCCTCCTACAACTTTCTATAAATACATCGAAAACAAGATACATATGATTAAGAGCCATACCTCGCATATCGAGGACGAACCGGTCCAGGGTTCCACACCGGTGCCTACCGGAACCCAGGTCAGCGAGATGGCCACAGATCCAAGCCCTCCGCGTCTGGTTTACGATCCGTCACACCCGGATGCCAACGCCCAGGGATATGTAGCCAAGCCCAATATCAACGTGATAACCGAAATGGTGGACATGATCAGTGCCTCGAGGGCTTATGAGGCGAACTTGACCGCCCTCAACGCAAATAAGGATATGTCGCGCAAGGCGCTTGAAATCTGATGCGCTGCGCCGCCATTTACTGCCCGGGTTTTTGCCAGGCGCGAGTGGATAAAAAGCCCTGTTTCAATTTCTTAATAGTTGTAAAGATCTGATTATCAATAAGATATCGTAATAACGGCTGCGGGAGAAACAGTGACCATGCGAGTGCTGCCATATTTCCAGTCGATGATTCCAAAGAGTTACGTGGCGCGGAGCCGCAGCAAGCAAGAAATCGGCTCTCTCGAACGACGGAATGCTCCGGCTCCTTCGGATGAAGCTCGTCCGCTACAGGATAAGTTTATTCCTACCAGCCTGGCCACGGGAATTGTGTACTCGATAAGGCATGACCCACAAGTCGGGATGAGTGGAACCGGCGGCGAGATCGGTGCCCCGCGGCAAGCACCAGGCATAGTAAAGTCGGGAATGTACAGATTATATAGATTGGACGGCAGTCTGGACAAGAAACCTGTCGTCAATAGAGGAGAAAATCTCGATCTTCGGGGCTGATTTGACGCTCCGATGGCTTAGAGGAGAATGTAATGGCCGATTTCAGCATAACACCTTTTCAGCCGGAGGCACCGGGGCTCGATAAGAGGCCCACGCAACCGGCGATGCCCGGGCCGGCCGGGCTACAGCCGGATGCGCAGCAGCCGCAGGAAATTTCCTTTCGTGAGTCGATCCGGAATTTCGTCCACGATGTGGACGGTATGCAAAAAGATGCAGGCCAAAAAGTGCAGGATTTCATTGCCGGCGAGATCAGCGACGTGCACGATGTGATGATCGCCGTGGAGAAAGCGACCACCAGCTTTCAATTGCTGATGGAACTGCGCAACAAGATTCTTGACGCCTATCAGGAAATCAAGAGAATGCAAGTCTGATTCCCCTTACGGCAGCCCGCTCGCTGCTGAAGGAAATGATAACAAGTACAAATCAAAGAAAGAGTTGGATCAATGAACGAATTCTTCCAGCAATTCTTATCACAGGCCAAAGATATTTGGACCAACATGTCCCACAACCAGCGTTTCGCTTCGGTTGGGGTAACTATTTTTACCATTGTCTGCATGATCGCCATGCTCATCTGGGCTCAGCGCCCCAAGTATGAGGTGCTCTACTCGAGATTGGCGGAGGATGATGTCAACAGTATAGTTATGGAGATGGAGGCCAGCAAGATTCCTTACCGGCTGGAGCAGAACGGCACCGTGGTGCTCGTACCATCCAAACAGATTCCAGAGCTTCGGCTTAGCCTGGCCGGTAAAGGCATTCCGAGAACCGCCGGAGTGGGATACGAGATTTTCGACAAGGTCAACATCGGGGTCACCGATTTCGTGCAGAGAATAAATTACCGGCGAGCTCTCGAGGGAGAACTGACTCGTTCGATCGAAACCATGCGCAGCGTGGAAAAAGCACGGGTCCATATTGTCATTCCCGAAGAGCGACTTTTCTCCGAAGACCAGAAAAAGCCCACCGCTTCGATCATGCTTAAACTAAAGCCTTCCACAAAGTTGGATGAAGATCAAACCGTGGGAATCACCCATCTGGTTGCCAGCAGCATCGAGGGCCTGGAGCCGGAAGACATCACCATAGTGGATTCTTACGGCAATCTTCTTTCCTCGGTCCAGGCCACCGACCCGATGGTAAAGCTCACCGCCCACCAGCTCGAACTGCGCCAGCGTCTGGATGATTACCTGATTCGCAAGGTTCAGAGCCTGCTCAACGGTGTCATGGGCCAGGGCAACTCGATCGTGCGGGTTTCGGCTGAGATCGATTTCAAGAAAATGGAGCAGACCATCCGGACTTACGACCCGGCCGCCACTGTGGTTCGCAGCGAGCAGACGGATGAAACCACCACTACCAACCAGAAAGAAACTTTAACCACCGGCCAGACCAGCGCAATTACCAACTTCGATATAAATGAAACCATGGAGCATATAGTCCAGCAGGCCGGTAACATCAGGCGCCTGACTGTGGCGGTCTCCCTTAATTTCAGGAAGGAAACCGTAACCGCACCCGATGGTGAGGAGACAGTTCAGAGAGTGCCGCGTGCCCAGCAGGAACTTGACAATATCCAGAATATTGTGCAGAATGCAATAGGACTCGATCAGTTGCGCGGGGACGAGATAGCGATCAGCCAGTTCGATTTCGATACCACACAAATCGATGAGGAGCGCAGGCGCCTCGAAGAGGCGGAAAGCAGGGAATTCTGGTACGGTGTGGCTCAGAAGCTTCTCCTGGTCATTTCGATCCTGATCTTCGTGCTCTTTGCCAGGTCGCTGCTCAGATCGCTCAAAATCCTGCCTCCCAGGGAAGCTGCGGAAGAGGGTATCGAGGCCGCAGTGTCGATCGAGGAAGAAATCTCGGTAGAAGCGCAAAAACGCTCCCAGATTCAGGAGCAGGTGATGATTTTTGCCAAAGAGAAACCCACTAATGTAGCCAAGCTGCTTAAAACCTGGATGATTGAAGAAGAAGGTGAATGATGGAGGTTACTTACGAAAGTCT
>CAZSTM010000262.1:0-6259 GCA_964609635.1 uncultured Gemmatimonadales bacterium | reverse complement strand
TCTCTGGTCGGGCCCAACGGTGGAGGCAAGACCACCCTGTTCAAGCTTATGCTGGGACTGCTGGAGCCACAGCGTGGAAAGGTAATAATTTTCGGCGAGAAACCGGCCAGGGGTCGGAGACATATCGGGTACTTGACACAGCAGATGCATTTCGATTCCAGCTTTCCGGTGACCGTAATGGATGTAGTGTTGATGGGACGTTTGAGCCGGGGCCTGCATCCCGGTCCCTACTCCAGGCGCGACTCTCTGGTGGTAGAGGGCGTTCTGCAGGAGGTGGAGCTACTCGATCAGCAGAAACGTCCGTTCGCCGAGCTGTCCGGCGGCGAGCTGCAGAGGGTGCTGATCGCCCGGGCCCTGGCTTGCGAACCCCAGGCACTGCTGCTGGATGAGCCTACCGCCAACCTGGACCTTCAGGCGGAAAAAGAGTTTTACGAACTGATTCATAAGCTTAACCAGCGGCTGAGTATTGTCATTGCCTCTCACGATCTGTACATAGTTTCGAGTTATGTAGACCGGGTGATTTGTGTCAAGAGAAAGGTCGAGGTGCACCCGACCGGCGAAATCGACGAGGTTCTGGTAAGACAGATGTACGGCAGGGATACCCGCATCGTTCGTCACTACAACGAACCTGAATGAGGTAAGAGGCAGATGTTCGAATTCCTCCGCGATCTGGCGAACCATGCATTCCTTCAGTATGCCGTGGCAGCCGGGATCCTGGCCAGTGTGGCCTGCGGAGTGGTAGGCGTCTATGTGGTCACCCGGCGTATTTCTTATATCGCCGGAGGGATTTCTCACTGCGTGCTGGGAGGAATCGGCGCGGCTCGCTACTTCCAGGAAGTACACGGCTGGCAGTGGTTCCAACCGTTATACGGAGCAACTGCGGCGGCGCTCGCAGCCGCCGCGCTGATCGGCCTGGTAAGTCTGCGCGCCAAAGAGCGTGAGGATACGGCGATCAGCGCCCTCTGGGCCCTCGGCATGGCCACCGGAATCATCTTTATCTCACAAACCCCCGGTTACAACGCCGACCTGGTGGGCTATCTTTTCGGCAACATCCTGATGGTCTCCCCCGGTAACCTCTGGTTGATAGCCGTGCTGGACGTGGTTGTGGTGGCATTCGGAGTACTGTTTTACAACCAGTTCCTGGCGGTCTGTTTCGATGAGGAGTTTGCCAGACTGCGAGGCCTGAGGGTTGAGGCATACTACCTGCTGCTGCTGGGCCTGATTGCCCTTACCGTAGTGCTGCTGGTTTCGGTGGTGGGAGTGGTGCTGGTAATCGCTCTGCTCACACTGCCGGCGGCGGTTGCCGGACATTTCACCCGCACCCTCTGGCGGATGATGATCCTGGCCTGCGGCTTAAGCGTTCTGTGCACCACCGGCGGGATTTTCTTAAGCTACGGTCCTGATCTCCCGAGCGGTGCCACCACCATCGCGCTTACCGGTATCCTCTACCTGGCGGCAATCACCCGGGAGCGGTTTTTCAAACCCCGCGCAAAACCTCACCGATGAGAATTATTCTATCCTCTTTAATTACTGAATAAGGATCGTATGAACGGCCGGGACTTAAAACATTCCTTGACTATTGTCTATTATTTGGCTATATTGCCAAATAGCCAACAATAGGAGGTTTTAATGGATACCGGTACCAGAGCACGTTACGTCGCCTGGGCGGAAATTATCAAAGCCCTGGCCCATCCGACACGCCTTTTTATGGTGGAGGAACTGGCAAAAGGCACACGCTGTGTGTGCGAGCTTACCAGCATGGTCGGCGCCGATACCTCAACAGTGTCAAAGCACCTGGCCATCCTGAAACATGTGGGCATCGTACACGATGAAAAGCGTGGAACCCAGGTTTACTATAATCTTCAATGCCCCTGCGTATTGAACTTCATCGCCTGCGTGAACACTGTTTTGAAATCCAATGTGGAGCGACAGCTCGAGCTGGTGAAAGAGTGACAGGGTGTGCCAGGCAAAGTCGGGACCATCGGCCCGGCTGATGGTTATTAGAATTACTCGATCTGTATAATCTGTGGATAATAAAAACCTCTGGTGAAAATGAGAATGGACTGGAAAAAACAGTGGAAAGCGCTCGCTGCAATGGCAGTGGTTTTTTTCTGCGCCTATTACCTTCCCGTGGGCCGGGCGCGTTTTGACAACGCGCTGCTGGAGGCCCTGGCGCTGGTTAAGTGGTACGCCCGGGAGCACGTGATCTTTTGTCTGGTTCCTGCTTTTTTCATCGCGGGCGCCATTGCGGCGTTTGTCAGCCGGGCCTCGGTGATGAAATACCTCGGAGCAGGTGCGAACAAGGTGTTGGCCTACGGGGTGGCGAGTGTTTCCGGTTCTGTACTAGCAGTCTGCTCTTGTACGGTGCTCCCTCTGTTCGCCGGGATTTACCGCATGGGGGCGGGGATCGGTCCGGCGGCGGCGTTTCTTTATTCCGCCCCGGCCATAAATGTTCTGGCGATCGTGCTGACCGGCCGGGTGCTGGGAGTCGAGCTGGGGGTGGCCCGGGCCGTGGGAGCGGTGCTTTTCAGCCTGGTTACCGGCGCGGCGATGCATTTTATTTTCCGCAGGGAGGAATCGGCAAAAGCGCAAGCCCAGGCCGCCTTGCCGGAGCCTGCCCCAGACAGACCCCTCTGGCAAACTGCCGTTTATTTTTCGGCCATGGTGGGGGTACTGGTCTTTGCCAACTGGGGCTCCCCGGAGGCTGACACCGGCCTCTGGCACTGGCTACACTCGCACAAGTGGCTGATCACCGCGGGTTTTGCCGCGGGCTTAGGCATTATGCTTTCAGTCTGGTTCGGCCTGGGTTGGAGGAGGCTGGCCCTGGCGGCAATGCCCGCGGTTGTCCTGGCTCTGCTTTTTCCAGATCGTCCGGTAATCTCTTTCGTCGCCGCCCTGATCGGTCTTTCGGTGGTAACCAGTACTCATAAGGGCGAACCGGGAGAATGGTTCGTCTCATCCTGGGACCTGGCCAAACAGATCCTTCCGCTTCTTCTACTAGGCGTGCTGGCGGCAGGCGCACTGCTCGGCCGTCCCGGTCAGCAGGGCCTAATCCCCTCGGAATGGATCAGCCGCTCGGTAGGCGGAAACAGCATACAGGCGAACCTTTTCGCCTCGGTGGCCGGGGCGTTCATGTATTTCGCCACCCTCACCGAGGTGCCCATTCTGGAGGGGCTTATCGGCGGGGGGATGGGCAAGGGTCCGGCCCTGGCGCTGCTGCTGGCGGGACCGGCGCTCTCATTGCCCAACATGCTGGTCATCCGCAGTATAATGGGCACTAAAAAGACCGTGGTCTTTGTAATGCTGGTCGTGGTGATGGCTGCAGTCACCGGCACGATCTATGGAGCCGTTTTCTGAGATGCGCGACAAATACTTTTCAAAGCCCGTTTAAAGGAGAACAAAAATGATTGAAATACAGATACTGGGCCCAGGCTGCCCCAATTGTAAAAAGCTTGCCGAGGTCGCCGAGACCGCCGCCGAAGAGCTGGGCATCGATTACCAAATGGAAAAAATCACCGATCTTAACGTTATCACCGGTTTCGGGGTAATGATGACACCGGCCCTGGCGGTCGATGGAGAAGTCAAGGTGGTTGGGAAAGTGCCGGATGTCGAGGAAATCAAGAAAATGCTCTCCTGAAGGCGATAGGAGAGTTCAGGTTACACAAGTTCCTGCTGCGGCTTATCCGGATAAAAACGGCAGCCAGGCGATGAACTGAAAGTAACTTCTTTATTCGGAAAGAGGTTAATTGCTCATGAATAGGACCTGGAAAGTTGTCATAGTCGCTGTCCTGGTATTGATCTTGGGGAGTGTTCTGTTTCTAAAACAGAGTGACCAAACATCCGCCGGTTCGAACCGGACATCCAACGCCGCTGCGGAACCTGCACAGCAAAAGCAGGCACTCCCGCAGCTGGTCGATCTCGGAGCGGACAAGTGCATTCCATGTAAAATGATGGCCCCTCTTCTGGAAGAACTTCGCCGGGAATATAAAGGCCGGCTGGAAGTGACTTTTATCGACGTGTGGAAGAACCCGGGCGCGGGCAGGCAATATGGTATTCGAGTGATCCCGACACAGATTTTTTTCGATGCTTCAGGCAGGGAATTATATCGTCATGAGGGTTTCTTTTCCAAGAAAGACATCCTGGCCAAGTGGCGGGAGTTCGGGATAAGCTTATAAGAGATGTAAGTCAACCGTACAGTGGCGTTCGGCACCTGAGGCTCATTTCCGACAGGCACGGCCTTTAGTCATTTTAACAGTGGATCTGAAAACAAGCCATGGAAACGCTTTTTACCCAATTGACCCGGGCGGTAGAGGGAAATCCGTTTATAGCGATAGGAGCCGCTTTTATCTGGGGAATTCTCAGTATCATTCTGAGCCCCTGCCACCTGGCGAGTATACCGCTGATTGTCGGCTTTATTGATGGACAGGGCAGAATTTCTACCAGACGCGCATTCTGGATTTCAACGTTATTCGCTGTCGGCATTCTGATCACCATCGGCATGGTCGGCTTGATTACCGCCGCCGCCGGTCGTATGATGGGTGATGTAGGCCGATATGGAAATTATCTGGTCGCCATAATTTTTCTTCCGGTCGGCCTGTACTTGCTTGAGGTTATACCTGCGCCCTGGTCCGGCCCCGGGCAGGTCGGGATGAAGCGTAAAGGAATTCTAGCGGCGTTTATCCTGGGGCTGGTTTTCGGCATCGCGCTCGGACCCTGCACGTTCGCTTACATGGCCCCTATGCTGGGCATTACTTTCAAGTTAGCTTCCACATATCTGTTATACGGAATCCTGTTGATTTTGATCTACGGCCTGGGTCATTGTTCGGTGATTGTCCTGGCCGGGACATCCACTCAACTCGTCCAGCATTACCTGAACTGGAACGAACGGTCGAAGGGTGCAGTGATCCTCAAGAAGACCTGCGGTGCACTGGTGCTTCTCGGCGGAGTGTATCTGATATATACGGCATAAAACGGTTTTATTTGTAAATTTTGAACCTGACCGGCCTGTTTCAGTAATTAACCGGAAGTTAAACCGGCTCCAGGAGGTTGTAGAATGTCGAATCCGACAGAGAAAAAACTCTCGGTTCTGGATAGATTTCTAACTTTATGGATATTCATAGCAATAGCTGCAGGGATAGGGATAGGCTACCTATCACCCTCATTAACCGAATTCATCGCCGGTCTCCAGATAGGGACAACTTCCATACCTATTGCTATCGGTTTAATACTGATGATGTACCCCCCTCTGGCCAAAGTGAAATATGAACAGATGGGGAAAGTGTTCAACAATAAAAAGCTTCTCGCTCTATCCTTGGTTCAAAACTGGATTATCGGGCCGGTGGTAATGTTTATCCTGGCAGTAATCTTTCTGCACAATTATCCCGAATATATGATAGGAGTTATTTTAGTAGGGCTGGCCCGCTGTATTGCCATGGTAATCGTATGGAACGAACTCGCCGAGGGAGACAGAGAACTGGCGGTGGGCCTGGTGGCTTTTAACGCTGTTTTTCAGGTTCTTTTCTACGCGGTGTATATTTACTTTTTCATTACCATTTTACTCAATTGGCTCGGGCTGGTCAAAGGGCTGGATATCAGCATTTCAATCTGGGAAGCCGCCAAGACGGTATTTATCTTCTTGGGGATACCTTTCATAGCCGGTATAACTACACGATTCACCTTGATAAAGCTCAAAGACAAAGAGTGGTATGAAAACGTTTTTGCCCCTAAAATAAGCCCTATCACTCTGGTTGCCTTGCTATTTACCATTGTTATCATGTTCTCTTTAAAAGGCGAATACATCATTGAATTACCTTTAGATGTAGTAAGGGTGGCCATACCTCTTACCATATATTTCTTCTTCATGTGGTTTATAACCTTTTTTATCGCTCGTAAATTTGGTGCTAATTATGGACAGGTCACCGCGGTTTCTTTTACTGCGGCAAGCAATGATTTTGAATTGGCCATCGCTGTTGCCGTAGCCATTTTCGGAATTGCATCAAATCAGGCCTTTGCCACAGTTATCGGCCCCCTTCTGGAAGTGCCCATTCTGATAAGCCTGGTGAACGTGGCCTTGAAATTCAGGGGGAAGCTCTTCAGGGAAACAGCGGGTTGAGATTATGATAATAACCATTATTCCCAAAGGATTGCTGAACATATTGAAATTCGAACAAGAGGAACTGCGCCAGAGGTGAAAAAGAAACTCAAAATCCTGTTTCTCTGCACCGGCAACTCCTGCCGCAGCCAGATGGCCGAGGGCTGG
>CAZSTM010000261.1:0-6277 GCA_964609635.1 uncultured Gemmatimonadales bacterium | reverse complement strand
TTGCATCGATTATATCGCCCGAGTTCTTCTGGGCGGTTATCATCACATCCATATTTTCTACTCTGGTTGATGCATTCACGGTATAGTTATTGGTGCCGTTCTCGCCCAACTGAATGGCTGCCTCTGCAGTAGGCTTTCTGGTTGGAGTCTTGCTGATGATATTTATCACCCCGGCAATGGCGCTCGAACCGTAAAGGGCCGAACCTGCGCCTTTTACTACTTCTATCCGGTCGATATTCCCTGCGGGGATCTGCTGAAGGCCGTATACCCCGGCCAGGCCGGAAAAGGTAGGCTGACCGTCGATGAGCACCTGGACATGCCCTGCCTCCAGCCCCTGCATCCTTATAATACTGAAGTTGCAGTAGGAACATTGCTGTTCCACTCTGATTCCCGGGATGCCCTCCAGGGCCTCGTAAAAGTTCACCGCTCCTTTGGACTCGATATCCTCACTGGTGATAATCTCGGTGCGTACCGGAACATCTCTGAGCAGCCTCTCGGTCATGGTTCCGGTTATCACGATCTCTTCCATCTCGAAGATTTTTATCTTGAGAACGAAGTTCACTTCCACCGTCTTGCCCGCGAGGACATTCACTTTTTTCACAGCGCTTTTGTATCCTGTAAGCCAGACAGTTATCTCGTGCTCTCCGATCGGTACTTTCATGATATGGTAATGCCCGGCCTTACTGACCACATCGCCCAGCTTGTAACCGTTTACCGCCACCTGGGCACCCGCCAGAAACTCGCCTTGATCATTTCTTACCATTCCGTGAACTTCGCCGAAATCCTGCGCCCACAGGTTGGAAGAAAACGCCGTAATCAGTATAACCAATAGTAACCTGTACATTGGAATCCTCTCCTCATAATCATTGAATTTCTATATCTCTCGCCGAGCGCGCCTTACCTTACCGGCCGAGTCCCTGAAAGCAGACACACCGAAAAAAATGCATGTTCTGCTTCAACCAGCCACAGACGATTTGTCGAAAACCGATACGGTAAAAGCTTTCGGTTGAGAGACAACTTGTAGAATTGGACAGGTATTTTCAGGCGAGAATGCTGGAGGGAGGAGAGCGGCAGGTGGGGATACTGACAGTGATTTTATCGATAATAATTCCTTGGTGGGGAGAAAAATTCTCCACGAAATCCTGCACAAAGCAGATCTGCGGCTCGAGTCCAGGCAGGCCCTGGGTTTTTTGAATCCCCTTGATTTGTAAAAGTTCGGCCAGGGAATGGTTGTGCCCGTCCCGCCTGGGGCCTTGAACAGGAGACTTACCACTCGTGTTTTTTAACGGGTGCCAGTGTACTATCAGGGTCCCACCGGCAAAGTGCACGTGAGACCTGGAAAACTGGAACCAGGGCAGAACCACCAGTCCGGAGATCAGTGTCAGATTCGCTACGGCCCGGAGAAAATTCTTGTGTTTAGAAACATGTTTTTCCAACATTGGACCCTGTGGAGAAATGAAAGCTGATGATAGTTTTTCCCCGTAATTAAGTTTGAGTTTGATACTCAATATTAATATATTTATCAGAAATTGTCAAGATTTTCTCGCTCTGCTTTTCATGCCTGGGTTGCATGGAAAATAATTACTCCTCGGTCTTTCCCTGGTTTCTCGATATATGCTTTGTGATTATTTGCAGCTTACCGGTGCCCGCGCTCTATTGTGCAGTCGAGGAACTTAAGTTGAGAAATAACAGCTGATTTCCCTTCCGGAAACCTTGCACTCAAAAGTACTGTGCAATCGCCCTCACACGTATTAAATTACTCTACCTGCAAACGTGCTGTTTAATCTTCTAATCGAGAAACCTTCATTGAAAATGCCGGCCTGTAACGGCGAGACTTGTCTCGCCCCTTTACGGCCGATAAAACCAAAAACAATCTCAGGAGCTGTAATGAAAACCGGTATCAATCTTAGACCCGCCGTTTTCAAAACCACATTCTTATCCAGAATAAACCTTTTTGTATTCATGGTTTTGATCTGCCAGGTTTTTGTCTCGGCGCAGTGCCTTTATGCCGTGGAACGTTACAGTATTCCGCTTGACGGGACCTGGCACTTCCTGCCCCGCCTCGGCGACCGGGGGGAAGGCGGCAGGTTCCGTTACGAATCTCCGGAGGCGCTGCTCGACACCTGGCGCAAGATAGAAGTGCCCTCCTGCTACCAGCGGGTGTTCGAGGATCTCGAGTATTTCGAGGGCGTTACCTGGTATTCGCGTAAGTTTCAGTTCGACGGCGACCCGGACACGGTTTACGCCCGGCTGGTTTTCGAGGGAGTCAACTACCGCTGCCGGGTTTACCTCAACGGTACCGTGCTCGGAGACCACGAGGGCGGCTATACCCGCTTTGTCATGCCGGTGCGCGGTGCACTCCTGCAGGGCGAGAACACCGTGGCCCTGCGGGTGGACAACCGCCGTCACTTGCTCCGCCTGCCGGGGGATGTGGGATGGTTCAACTACGGAGGAATCTACCGGCCCGTGCGGCTGGAAGTCCTGCCCAAGGTACGCCTGGCGGATCTCTTTGTGCACACCAAGATCCTGGGGCCCGCCGCTATCCTGGGAGTAAACGTTAAAGTCGAGGGCCCGCCCTTCGAGTCTCCCCGCTGGGCCGATATCCGCCTGGTCGTGCTGGACGAGCAGGGAACAACTATGTCTAAAACCAGCCGGGGGTTCATCTGGACCGGCGGACAGCAGAGCCTGTCTTTTGATCTCAGGATCAACGAGAGCTTCGTGCGGCACTGGAGTCCCGAGAACCCTTACCTTTACCGCCTGGGTGCAAGTTTGAGCCTGGACGAGGAGCCGGTAGATCAGAATATCGTCACCTTTGGAATCCGCACGCTCACGGTTGACGGCCGGAACTTTCTGCTAAACGACAAACCGTACCGGGTCCGGGGCATCTGCTATCTTTACGATTACCCAAAAACAGGACGGACCCTCGACGAGGAAGTTTTCACCCGGGACCTGGAGAATTTCCGCGAGCTGGGGATCAACGCTATCAGGAACCATTTCCCGCTCGAGCCGCGCATGCTCGATGCCTGCGACAGCCTCGGCATCCTGGTCTGGCAAGACATCCCGGTGTACTGGGTGGAAGGCTACGATCCTAATACCCTGATGCTGGCCAGGAATATGGTTCGCGAGACGGTTCTGGCGGGGCGCAACCGCCCCTGCCTGGCGATCTGGAGCCTGGGAAACGAAAACCAGATGCCCGCAACCGACCGGACCGCTTTTTTCACGGCCTTGAGCGATGAGGTTAAAAGACACCTCCCGTATGCGCTGACCTCATCAGCCAGCTTTGTCGGCATCTGGGAACAGATGGAGAAACTGGTAGATATTTTCAGCGTAAACATCTACCCCGGCTGGTATAACTTTCTCGGCCGGGACTCGATAATGTGGCGGGCGGACTCAGCCATGCTTGAAGAAAACCTGGAGAGCCACGCCGAGCTGCTGCGTAAGAATATCCGATCCTTCACCTCCCGGCCTGTCTGGATAAGCGAGGTCGGGGCAGGTGCGGCTTACGGGATGTACCAGGAGGATCGCTGGAGACTGTTTTCGGAAGATTATCAGGCATATCTGTTGAAACGCCAGTTGGAGATGATCGCTTCCATCCGTTCGATATCGGGAATATTCCCCTTCCTCTACAACGACTACTACGATCCCTCGCGCATGGAGGCGCCGGGCCAGGAGGGTAAGAACCTCAAGGGAATAGTCACCCTGGACCGCAAGCGCAAGAGGGCTTTCAGGGTGGTCCAGGATTTTTATAAAAATTGGGGCAGATAAAACGCCTGATACATTATCCTGAAAAAAACCGCTAAAACGGAGGTATGCCATGCAGTGCCACGAATTGGACTACGAAATAATCGGCGACGACATGCAGATCGTGGAAGTAGAGCTCGACCCGGGAGAAAAGGTAATCGCCGAAGCGGGAGCCATGAACTATATGGAGGATGAAATCAGCTTCGAGGCCCGTATGGGTGACGGTTCGCAGCCGGGCCAGGGGGTGATGGGCAAGCTGGTGAGTGCGGCCAAGCGCAAGCTCACCGGCGAATCGATTTTCCTGACCCATTTCACCAACATGGGTGCGGGCAAGAAGCGGGTGGCTTTTGCAGCACCCTATCCGGGGAAAATCATCCCCCTGGACCTGAAAGAGTACCGGAATGAAGTGCTCTGCCAGAAAGACGCTTTCCTCTGCGCCGCCCTGGGCACCGAGATCAGCATAGCTTTCAACCGGCGGCTCGGTGCGGGATTTTTCGGCGGGGAGGGGTTCATCCTGCAAAAGCTTTTCGGGGACGGGATGGCCTTTCTGCACGCCGGAGGCACGGTGATAGAAAAAGAACTGAACGGTCAGACCCTGCGGATAGATACAGGTTGTATCGTGGGCTTTACCAAAGGCATCCGCTACGACATCCAGCGGGCCGGCAACCTCAAGTCGATGTTTTTCGGCGGCGAGGGCCTGTTTCTGGCCACTCTCAGCGGGCACGGGCACGTCTGGCTGCAGAGCCTGCCTTTTTCCCGCCTGGCGGACCGGGTGCTTGCCAGCGCCCCGAAAATCGGGGGGGCGCAAAAAGGAGAGGGATCCATACTGGGCGGCCTGGGAGACCTGTTCGGCGACAGGTGAGAAAGGTCGATCTCTTAAGAAGGGAAGCCGCTCAAGATTTCGGCTCGTTACAACCCTGCAGGGACACGGTGCGGCTGTGTTCCTGTGTGCTTAATTAAACTGATCACCGACCGGAAAAGCTTCTTGTCCGAACGAACTCCATTGATAACCAACGATGCGGCGTGCACGCGGTGGTGGCGGTGGTGGGTTACGCCCTGGGCACTTATTGCGCCTGGCTCTGCGGACAACTGATGCACCTGGCCGCCCCTATTTGAATCCCCGGCGCCGTGCGCCTACTGAGCCGTACCCGTGGCGGTGAACTGCACTGTTGCGCCGGTAGATACTCTTGCCTCGACTACCACAGTCCCCGGCGGTTCTTCAGGAGTGAGCAAGACCTCGGCGTAGCCCTCCAGATCAGTTAAAACCGCCGATTCGGACAGACTGCCCCACCCTTCGATTATCCTGAATGTGACCCCCACAGACGGCTGTTTCATACCGGCCTCGTCCGTGACATACACTACAAAAGGGGCCGCGAGCTGGCTCCCGACCACACCACTCTGGTTGTTTCCCGAGACAATCGCGATCTGAAAGGTTACTGCAGGTTCAGTGGAGTGAGGAACTCCATTTTCTTTATCACAGGATGCTGCAATTAAGGCAAGAACGAAGGCGCAAGATAAATACAGCCTGGAATATTTTTTGAGACTGACAACCTGCCGGGACATCCTACCTCCTTTTTACGGCTCGTTACAAGTGTGATGGATTATTAAAAATCTTTTGGATCAGAGGGCCGTTGAAAAAAGATTTCAAACGTCCCGGGATTGAAAAATTTAAATCCCACTAAACAACATAGTTGCTTTTAACCCGGATTATTCATAAATACCGCGCTGAGATTGATCCATTTGCTTCTAAAATCCGCGCCCTTTATTATTACGGGCACAGAGGGCAGTGCTCGTGCGTGAATGCGAACGAGAGGTGTGGATGAGGGCCCGTTAGCGAACGCGCCACGAGTGGTGATGGGGCCGTGCCCCTACACCAGGCGGGGACAGGTGAACCGTGTAATCAGATTTTTTTCCGTGTAATCTGTGATTCAAAACATCCGGGAGCAAAAACAATTTTTATGAGCAGAACCGGAGCTTTAGCGGAGATCCGCGCGTTTCTCGCGCGACACACTGGCGCGCATTTTGACGCCACATAATCCGGTTTAGAATAAAATAAATGATGTTTCAAAGGATTCAGCTTTTATACCGGCCCGGCATGGGCACCGGTGCCACGGGCAGCGGGCCGAACTCGAACTTCTTGGGAACCAGGTCCTGCTGCGAGGCCATGATTTCCTCCCATTCGACCACGTTGCCTGAATAAGCGGATTCGCGGCCCATGATCGCGGTCAGGGTCGATTCGGCGATGCGGCGGGCATCGTTGAGCGGGCTGCCGCTGCGAATGCTCTCGATCATGTCGGTATGCTCCTGCTGGTGGCCGATCACCCTGGGTCCCTCCCGGGTCCCGCGGTAGCGCCAGAGGTTTTCCCCGGTCTGCCAGAGCCGGACATCCTGGTGCATTATGGCATTGCCCCTGGTCCCGACTATCTCGACACAGATTTTCATGTCCGTATTGCCCATCTGCCGGCACATGCTCATCATGTGGACACCGCCCGGATACTCGTAATCTACGGTGAAATGATCATAGATGTTGCCGTAA
>CAZSTM010000260.1:3845-6284 GCA_964609635.1 uncultured Gemmatimonadales bacterium | reverse complement strand
TCTGTAACTACTCTATTCATAATAAAAGGCTTTTTTTCTAATATACAAGGGGCGGTTCGCGAACCGCCCCTCCCGGTTCTTATCCCCGATTTTTCGGCGATACAATTACAAACAACCGCACTTATGCCGAAAGCCGCTGACATTCAGAAAATGTTCGATTCCGTGGTGGACCGCTACGACCTGCTGAACCGGGTCTTGAGCCTGGGGCGGGATCGCTCCTGGCGCAAAGCGCTCGGTAGAAGCTTACGGCCTGATCAGGGGTGCTGCGGACTCGATATTTGCTGCGGCACCGGCGATGTGGCCCTCCGGCTGCTGGAAGATTCCCGGGAGGAGGGGAGGATCGAGCTGGTGGCGGCAGATTTCTCACCGGCCATGTGCCGGGCCGCCAAGGAGAAAATAGCGACCCGCTATCATGGTGACTCGCTCTGGTTTACGGCCTGCGCCGATGCCCTGTGCCTGCCCTTTGCCGACGCCTCGTTCGATTTTGCCACCGTGGCTTTCGGGGTGCGCAACTTCGAGGACCTGGAAGCCGGCCTGGCCGAGCTGGCCCGGGTGATCCGGCCCTCAGGCACGCTGGCCCTGCTGGAATTCGCCCCGCCCCGGGGCCTTATCCTGAAAAGCCTCTACAGACCGTACCTGGCAATCGTGCCGCCGGTTCTCGGCAGGCTCCTTGCCTCCTCACCCGAAGCTTACCGCTACCTCTCCACCTCTATCGAGTCCTTCCTGGAACCCGCACAGGTGACTGCCGCCCTCGAACACGCGGGCTTCGACAGCCCTGAGGCAGTAAAACTCACTTTCGGGATCACCTGCCTGTATACGGCACGGCGCCGGTAGGTTGCACAGGCCGCGCTTGGCTGTTATACTTAAATTTTACTTTAACACAATTTATTTTGCTGAGCTCTCCGCGCCGGGGTATCGGGCGAATAAAGGCTTTCAAAACCCGGCAGAGGACACCGGCGATGACCGTACCTGGAAAACTGCTTTCGGCGATGTCGATACTCTGGGTGGTCCTGATCCTGGGCTGCTCGCTCCGGGGCGGACGCGAGTCCCCTCGGCCCAACATCCTGCTTATAGTCATCGATGCCGCCCGGGCTGACCACTTTTCCTGCTACGGTTACGGGCGCGAAACCACTCCCAACATCGACAGGGTTGCCGAAAGCGGCTTGAGATTCAGCCGGGCGGTGTCCTCTTCCAGCTGGACCCTGCCCTCGCACGCCAGCCTGTTTACCGGTCTTCTGCCCTATGAGCACGGTACCCACACCCAGCACAACTGGCTGCTGGATCGTTTCTCCACCCTGGCCGAGCTGCTGAAAACCAGGGGCTACCGCACGGCGGCTTTCAGCAACAACCCCCATGTCGACCGGGCCCAGAACATGGATCAGGGTTTCGATATATTCGAGGCGGTCTGGGCCGATACTGCAGTTACCACCCCTCGCAAACCGCACAGCACGGAGCAAACCAATAAGCTGGTGCGCCGCTTTCTGGAGCGGCACCGGACAAAACAGCAGAAAACTCCCTTTTTCATTTTTATCAACTACATGGACGTGCATACGCCTGTGGACCCGCCGGAGCCGTACCGGACGAATTTTCTCGATCCCGGTCGACCGGTGGGCCCCCTGGCCGACAGCGCAACTTTCAACCCCGACCTGGTCAGGGAGTGCAAGCTTGAGCTGAGCCCGCAGGACTACGCCACTTTGGGCGACCTTTACGATGGATCGCTGAATTACCTGGACGACAAAATCGGCGAGCTGTTGGACCACCTTAAAGACCGGGGTCTATACGACAACACCCTGATAATTATCACCGGCGACCACGGGGAGCTTTTCGGCGAGCACGGCTATTTTACCCACGGAGTACTGCTGTATTGGAAACTGCTTCATATTCCCCTGATCATCCACCACCCTGAGCTTGTCCCCGAACCGGCCGTGCTCAATAAGCTTGTGGGTATAACAGACATCTTTCATACTCTGACCCGGCTGGCAGGTGTAGAAAACGGTTCGACCGCCACCGAGGCTCCGGCCTGCGACCTGTTCGAGCGGCAGCCGGTGGAACATCGCCGCTACAGCGAGGTGCGCACTCCCCGGGTAGGAGGCGGTCCCTTGGCCCGCCGTTACAATACCCGTTCCATCCTTACCCCGGAAGGCCGTCACTACATCCTTACTGAGGATGAGGCTTACGAGTGTTTCGACCTTGATGCCGATCCCGGTGAAATGCACAACCTTTGCCCCTCAAGGGTGCAACAATCTGAGGTTGTTGCCGCAGTAACCGGTTTCGAGTCGAGACTCGTACCCTTTTCCGAGAGCCTGGAGGACCTCCGCTCCTCGCGTGCGGTGTCAATCGATCCCCAGCAGGAGCAGGCTATGCGCGCTCTGGGATACGTGGGAGGTTCAACCGCCGGCAGAGACAGCGAGAATCTAAGCTGGCACGGCCGGGAGCATT
>CAZSTM010000260.1:0-3835 GCA_964609635.1 uncultured Gemmatimonadales bacterium | reverse complement strand
TCTTCCACATGGGCAGACGGGAATACGGCCCGGCACGCAGGGAATTCAAGAGCACTCTGATAATCGATCCGGATTACCGGCAGGCGCAGGTGGCCCTTGGTCAGCTGCTTTTCCGCGAGAGGCGCTACCAAGAAGCTCTTGAGCACTTTCTCAAAATCTCTTCCAGATTTTCCGGCGATCCGGAAATCCAGCGGCTCACCACGGTCCTTTATGCGCTCAATGGTAAGCCCAAACCAGCCGAACGTCTTTTCCTGAGCCTGGTCGAACGCTATCCGGAAATGGCCCCCTCGTTTTTCAACCAGCAGGCGAATTTGTTTCTGCGCCGCAGGGAGCCGGAGACTGCTCTTATCCTGTTCGATCTCCTGCGACGGCGTTTCCCGAAAGTGTCCGCTTACCGGAAAGGTTACCTGAACGCGCTCAAGCTCAAGAACAAATCCCGGTGATACGGATAAGCTCTTAGGCTGATAGAGTTATTAATAGAAAGATACCACTGGCAGGCGAACCGGCGACAAAAAGGTACAGACCCGCAACTTTTCGCCAAAGCCAAGTGTATAAACGTTGATGCTGACAGTATTTTCAAGCCGGGCAGTTTTTTGAACTTGAACGCCTGGATGCCTTGTTGCGCAGGCGCTAATTTTCCATTGTGCCTGCTTTATTTATGTGTTACGGGCAGGTGTTTTCGGTCAGGTCTGTCCAGTTTTGGGTTCCTGAGTAATTAAGATGAAACGCATTTTCGACAATCCCCTCGGTCCGGCGGCGCTGGTAATAGTTGCCGTGGCTCTTCTGCTGCCGTCACTGGCTTACCTCGAATTCCGGAGCAACCGGAAAAACCTCGATCGCATGCTTTACAGCAAGGGAGCTGCCTTGATGGAGTCCGTTCTTCACGACGCCGAAAACGCTGTGCTGGCCGAGCGGGAAATCTCGGACCGGCTTACCGAGCGCCTGGCGGACAACGCCCGATACGCCCTGCTGCTGGAAAAAGAAGGAGCGCTGACCGGATCGGCTCTCGCGGCTGTGGCCGCTGCCAACGGTCTGTTCCGGCTTGAGGTGTACGACTCGGAGGGCAGGCTGGTTGCCGGAAGCGACCCGCACGGCTCCCCTGAACGGCTGCCTGAAGACCTGAACGGTTTTACCGCGGAAGATGAGCCGATCATGGTGCTGATGCCGGGGCCGGCGACTGTCCGGGAACAGGCCGGCGGGGAGCTCCTGGCCGTGGCCGTGTTCTCTGAACAAGGCTGGACAGGTGTGGCCTATGATCCGGTGGACCGACTCATCGAGCTTCAGCGCCGCCTGGGCATCGGCCTGATTCTTGACGACCTTTCAGCAGTTGAGGGGGTTGCTTACGCCGTTCTGCAGGACACTCTCGGTATCATCGCGGCCTCGAGCCAGGTGATGGAAATAAGCAGCATCGGCGAAGACCCCTTTTTTCCCCTGTCTCCCGGAGAAATCAGGGGAAGATACAGAGATTTTTTCGGCGAAGAGGTCTATGAGCTTGCCGCTCCTTTTCAACTGGGCGGAGAAAGCTTCGGCTACCTGCGGGTCGGGCTCTCCACCGAGGAGGTGCGCTCCATCGCCGCACTGGACCGTGAAAGATTCGGTTTCGGCATGGCCGCACTGGCCGTGCTGGCGGCCGTGGCGGTTGTGCTTTATGTTTTCCGGCTGCGCCACCTGCGGCTCGAACAGGAGCACTCACGGATCAAGAGCTTCTCGGACAGCGTGCTCGAAGCCATGGGCGAAGCGGTCATCGTTACCGGCGGGGACGGCCGGATTGTACTTTTAAACCGTACCTGTGAAATGCTTTGCGACCGGAAGGACCACTCCTTCCTGGGAAGCAGGCTTTCGGAGGTTGCGCCCAACCTGGCGGAAAAGCTCGAACGCCGGGAACCGGAAAAACCTTTGGTACTGGAAACCGAGCTGCCCCGGACCGGGAACCGGGCTCCGCTGCCTGTTCTGGTCTCGGCCTCACCCCTGACCATTTCCGGCAAGCGTTACACCACCATTATCCTGCGCGACCTGACAGACCGCAAGCGGGCCGAAGAGTTGGCCCTGCGTAATGAAAAATACCAGGCCATGACCGAGGTCTCGGCCTCGGTGGCCCACGAGATTCGCAATCCGCTCAACGCTATCGGCATGAATGTCCAGCGGCTCAAGCTGGAGTTTTCCCCGGGAGATGAAAGCCGCAGCGAGTATGAGAATTTCATCGATATTATCCGTGGCGAAGTGGAAAGAATCAACCAGATAGTCGAGCAGCATCTCACCCTGGCCCGTTTCCCCGGACCCAAAAAGGAGCTTGCCAAAATAGACGATCTGCTCGCCGAGACTCTGGAATTTTTTGCGGCAGAACTCTCAGAACGCGGCATTGCGCTGGAGCAAGAGATCGCCGCTGCCGGGCCTTTTCTTTTCGATCCCGCTCAAATAAGGCAGGTTCTGAGCAATCTGATCAAAAACGCCGTAGAGGCAGTCGCCGGAAACGGAACCCTGGCTGTTACCGGTCGTTCCCTGCCGGAGAGCTATGAGATCATCGTGCGCGACAGCGGGCCCGGAATCTCCGAAAGCGACCGGGAAAACATTTTCGAACCCTTTTTCACCACCAAGAAAAAAGGATTGGGACTGGGCCTGGCCATCGTGCAGCGCATAGTTACCGAACACGGCGGGAAGATATACCTGGAAAGCAATAACCGGCCGGGAACCGCCTTTGTAGTCTCCCTGCCGAAAGCCGGAGACAAGGAGGAAGAATCATGAACAGCCACCGTATCCTGGTGGTCGAGGACGAGGAAAACCAGCGCCGCACCCTGGGGGGCTTTTTAAGCAAGAAAGGCTACCGCACCGATGAGGCGCCTTCCGGCGAGGATGCCCTGCAGCTTCTCCGGAAAAATCTTTACGACCTCGTGCTCACCGACCAGAAAATGGAAGGCATCGGCGGTCTGGAGCTGCTCAAGGAAATAAAGGCCGGCAACCCGGAGATCGAGGTGATCCTGCTGACAGCTTATGGAGATATCCGTTCCGCGGTACAGGCGATGCAGGAGGGGGCTTTCGATTACCTGATCAAGCCGGTGGACTTGGAAGAGCTGGAGCTTGCCATCGGGCGGGCTCTGGAGCGAAGGCAACTGGTGGTCGAGAACCGGATGCTGCGTGAATCGCTGAGCGAACAACACCGCCTGGAGGGAATTATCTCCGCCAGCGATGCCATGGAGTCGGTGCTCAACATGGCTTCCCGGGTGGCTAAGGTGGACTCGCCGGTTCTGATCACCGGAGAGTCCGGCACCGGCAAGGAGATGGTGGCCAGGGCCATTCATCAGGCCAGTACGCGCAAGGAAAAACCATTCGTAGCGGTAAACTGCGCCGCCCTGAACCGGAATCTCATCGAGAGCGAGCTGTTCGGCCATGAGAAAGGAGCCTTTACCGGCGCCATCCGTCAGCGCCAGGGCAAGCTCGAATCGGCGGACGGGGGCACCCTGTTCCTCGATGAGCTCGGCGAGATCAACCCTGAGATCCAGGTGAAACTCCTGCGCTTTCTTCAGGAACGCACTTTCGAACGAGTGGGTTCGGACCAGGTTCTGCACGCCGATGTGCGGCTGATCGCCGCCACCAACCGCGACCTCGATGCCGCCATCGCCGAGGGCGGTTTCCGAGAAGATTTCTATTACCGTATCAACGTGGTCAATATCCACATTCCACCGCTGCGCTCGCGCAGGGAGGATATCCGCCCGCTGACCGACTTCTTTCTGCAGAAAAACCGCGAGCGCCTCGGTGAAAAAACATTCTCCAGGCAAGCGCTCGATTCGCTTTTAGGTTATGATTTTCCCGGCAACATCCGCGAACTGCAGAACGTGGT
>CAZSTM010000259.1:0-6300 GCA_964609635.1 uncultured Gemmatimonadales bacterium | reverse complement strand
GAAAATCTGCTCGAGCATCACCTGCTCCATGATCGGCTCCCAGCCCTGGCGCAGGGTGGAAATGGTGCCGTCATGGTCGAAAATGATATGGCCGATTTGCCCACGGGCCAATTCATCCCGGATGATCTCAATGCCGGTGCCCGGCAGGTATTCGGCACCCCGGGAGTCCTCGGCCAGTTCCGGGCAATACACCAGGGCGCCGTTCTCCACCCGGTTTACTATTTCCTGCCGGCTGGCTGTGCCGGTTTGTTTGAGTTTGGAAACAGTTACCGCGGCGGCCCAGTTGCCGATCTCCACCGCTGTGGCGGCGGAGCCGCCCGCAGCCATGGCAACGGTTAAAGCGGCGAGCATGGTGTCGCCTGCGCCCACGGGATCCACCGGACCGGTGATAAAAACCCCCGGAATCTCCTGCGCTTCGCCGTTTTCGTAAACAACGGCGCCTCTATCGCCCCGGGTTACGATCACCGGCCGGGAGCAGCCGGAAAAGTGCTCCTCCAGAGCGGAGAATATCTCCTCGCGTCCCACACTCTCCACCGGCTCATCTTGTCCAAGGCCCCGGTGCTCGCGGACCAGGGAAATCTCGTTGAATTTCATCACCATCCCGGAATAGGAGCGCAAGGCCTCGCGGCAGTCGGCGATGAAAAGCACCTTCGGAAATCGTGCGGCCAGCTCGTTCAACTCCTCGATCAGCCTGCCCGCCACCAGGGGCCGCGGCAGCTGCTGGTTTACAATAAGGGCATCCAGCTCCGGCAGGGTGCGCTCCACGGATTCGAGAAGCCGGCGCCTGGTATTTTCGGCCAGATCATTGTAGAAACCGAAATCGAGCCGACGCATTTCCTCATCATGCAGGTGCGGCTTGGCCCAGACCGGGGTATCCCATTTTTCCGGCTGGGTGACCATTCCACGGGTAATAACTTGCCGGCTTTCCAGCAGCCTGATCAGCTCGGCGCCGAAAACATCCTCTCCCACCACGCCGAAAGCGTGCACCTGGCCCACCTCCAGTGCGGAAAGGTTGGTGATAATATTCCCTCCCCCGCCCGGGCTGCAGCTTTGCGAACGCACCACCAGGGCCCGCTTGCCGGTTTCCACCGAGATCTCCCCCACCTCGTCTTCCAGCATCCAGTAGACATCGAGGGCAATATCGCCCAGAACACCGATCTTAAGCTTGTCGGTCCCGGCCAGAATATTTTTCACATCCTCGGCTTTCATAGAACTCCACCATTGAAAAAGGCTTGAATCCCTGTCAACCGTATATCCGTCGAGCCCCGGGCGGGCTGCTTTTCACCTCCGGCGCCGGGGCGCATATTTATTGCCAAAACCTATTGCTCCCGGTGTGAGTTGTCAAGGGCGGAACGCGAGAACATTGATAAAAATCTGCATCGTCTTATATTTTCTTTTTAAAGATTTATGAATAATCCGGGCCGGCAAGATTCACCAAGAGTTAACCATAGGGCCCAGATGAACTAAACCGTCTGTATTCCATGATTTTATAAACGGGTAATGTCTGATGGATATTTGGGAATGGCTGCTTCATGTTTTGATAATCCTGTGCGCGGCTTTAGCCTTGGGCACGCTATCGGAGCAGCTTAAACAAAGCTCTATTATCGGTTATTTGCTGGCAGGCATGCTGGTTGGACCGAGTGTCCTGGGATGGGTCGATTCAGGTAAGGAAGTGCAGGCGATCGCTGAACTCGGCGTGACTTTGCTGCTTTTTTCAATCGGCCTGGAGTTTTCGTTCAAGAGCCTGATCCGCCTGGGACCGATAACTTATATCGGTGGGACAGCTCAGATTTTGATTACAGCACTCGCAGGCTACCTTGTCGCGAGTATGTTTGGACTGGGTTGGCGGACATCTCTTGCGCTTGGCTTGATGTTATCTTTATCGAGTACTGCATGTGTGATACGTGTCCTGATGGACAATTTCAGCCTCGAGAGTATGTTTGGCCGCAATGCTGTCGGGATTTTACTGTTTCAGGATTTAGCGCTCATATTAATAATTCTGGTCATGTTTTCTCTGACCGGGGAAAGCGGCCTTCCCCAAGCCGCCTGGAAGTTCGGCGGGACAGCCGGGCTGGGAGTTGTATTGTTCGGCGTGTTTTACCTGGTTCTCAACCATTTGATACCCAGATTACTAAACATCCGCAAATGGTCTGTAAACCGCGAGATGCCCATCTTGCTTGCGATTGTGATCGCCCTCGGTTCGGCTTGGGCCGCTCATCAGGCAGGTCTTAGCCCTTCGATCGGAGCTTTTGTTGCGGGCATGCTGCTTGCCGAATCTCCATTTGCTTTGCAAATCCGTGCAGATATCGCTTCATTGCGCACTTTGCTTTTGACTTTTTTCTTCGTTTCAATCGGCATGTTGGTTAATCCGGTGTTTGTAATGCAACATGCGCTTCTTGTCGGCGGTTTAGTGGCTTTGATTGTCATTACTAAGCCCTTAATTATCTGGGTGATCGCGCGGTTTTTCTGTGTCAGTAACGGACAGTCTCTGGCTACCGGCGTATGTCTGGGCCAGGTGGGAGAATTTTCGTTTGTTTTAGCCCAAATCGCGGTTGCCGGGGCGATAATCGATGCGCCCACCTTCAGGATGGTTGTATCGGTTACTGCTATAACCCTGCTGCTGACCCCGTACATGGTCCGTGCCGCCCCGGTTTTGGCCCGTTGGACGGAATCATACTGGCCCGCCCGGGCGCCATCCCGGATGAGCAAGCTTCAAAAAGGCCCTGATTCAGAAAAATTCAGTGAGCTTGAATCAGCCAAAGCAAAAAGGCCGATGCTGATCGTTGGATTCGGTCCCGCGGGTCGGCGTGTGGCCGAGGTGCTTTTACCTCATTACCACAAACAGCTAATCGTTCTCGATATCAATCCGGACAATGCCGACTGGGCGCAAAGTTTAGGCCTTGAGTTTCATGTCGGAGACGCCGGGCAACGCGAAGTACTCGAACATCTTCAGGTTTATCGTGCCTTAGCTATTGTAATTACCGTACCCGATCCTGCCAAGTGCCGACAGATTATCCACCTTTGCAGGTCCCTGGCGCCGGAGGCCAAAATCTTTGTCCGTGCCCGCTACCACATTTTCAGATGGGAGTTTTCCCTGGCCGGGGCTGAGACCGTAATCGATGAAGAGGATCAGGTCGGTGTTCGCCTTGCCGATGAAGTATTAAAAAAGTTTAATGAATAGAAAATGAGAACAAATTCGGTCGATTAATTTTCGAAGGTATCAATGGATTCTGCGAAGATTCTGATAGCAGGAGCCGGCCTGGCGGGAATGGCCACTGCGTACCGGCTCGCCGGTCTGGGCGAGACCGATGTGCTGGTAATCGAGAAAGAAGTGATTCCCGGCATGCACTCCTCCGGCAGGAGCGCGGCTATGGTCCGCCAGGTAGTACAGGATAAGCACATACTTGGGCCGGCCCGTGACGGTGCAAGGTTCTTCCATGACCTGGCCGGTCAATGGGATGACCCGGTTCTTTTTACAGAAACCGGCTCCCTGCTGCTGGCTCGCGGCGAAAGGTGGCGCAGCCTTCAAACCGAGGCCGAGCAGGCCGGCAGCCAGGGCATAGAATTCGAGCTCCGGGATTACTCCCAGGTGGTGGATCAGGTGCCCTGCACCTCCGGGGGTGATTTCGAGGGTGGCGTCTGGTGCGCCGGCGACGGAGTGGTCGATACCGACCGCCTGCTCCAGGGTTTCTATCGCCGGGCACACCAGGCGGGAGTGAGAATGCGCACCGGACTCGCAGCGGAAGAAATTGATGTAGCAGGAGGAAAGATACGGGGAGTCGAGACCCGGGAGGGATTTATCCGCTGTGAGACGGTGGTCGATGCGGCTGGGGCCTGGGCGGGCGAGGTGGGGAAACTCGCCGGAGCCTCGCCGATAGAGCACCAACCGCTTCGCCGCCATCTTTGCTACACCGGCCGGCTCGACTGGGTGGACCCGCGCTGGCCCTTTGTCTGGGATGTCTCCCGCGAGGTCTATTTCCGCCCCGAGTCCGCGGGCCTGCTGCTGAGCCCCTGCGATGAAAGCCCGTCCGCCCCGGAAATACCCGCCGTGGACCCGGGCGCCGAGGATCTTCTGGCCGAGAAGATCACCGCCGGCTTCCCCGGGCTGCTCGAGGTACCGATCAGCAGAACCTGGGCGGGCTTGAGGACTTTCGCGCCGGACAAACGGTTCGTGATCGGCTGGGATACCAAAGTGTATGGATTTTTCTGGGTCTCCTGCCTGGGCGGGCACGGGGTAACCACCTGCGCCGCGGTGGGTGAGTTAGCCGCCCGTGAACTGCTCGATAAAAACCGCCGCAGTGACTCGCCTTTCTCACCCGCAAGGTTTTAACGTGCCCGGTGACAAAACCGGACATCTTAATTTTTAGTGGGGACAGACCTGGATCGATACCGATTAGAGTTTTGCACATCCCGAAAATAAAAAAAGATGCTTAGGTAGTGGCACTCATAACAAGAGAATCAATTCATAGGAGCCAGCTGATGACCCATTCGACAGGCTTAAAAAAAGCTAAGGTTGTCCAGTTGTTTTGTATCAGCCTCTTTTTAGCCGCTCCGTTTAATGCACAAACCCCTTCCTGGCCGGTGAAAACCGTGCCGCCCCTGCCGGAGCCCACAGGGGATGTGGTTCGGGTATCCACTGTTTCGGAGCTGAACTCAGCGGTGTCCAACCTGAAAAGCGGTAGGACCATAGTAGTCGAACCCGGGGAATACCAGTTGACCCGGACCCTGGTGTTCGATGGAGTTGACAGCGTGGCCCTGCGTGGGGCCACCGGAAACAGGAATGATGTAATCCTTAGGGGCAGGGGTATGCGCGAGGAGAACTATGAGGCGGTGCCCCATGTGATTTCTGTGTTTAACGTGAAAGATTTGCTGATCGCCGACCTCACGGTAGCCGATGCCTGGTATCACAATATGCACCTGGCCGGCAGCGCCGGACCGATCAGACCCCGTATCTACAATGTGCGCTTTCTCGACGGCGGCGAACAACTGCTCAAGGTCAACCCCGGCTCTAACCCGACAGCCTTTCCGGACAGCGGGATAGTGGAATACTGCCGTTTCGAGTTTACCGACCGGGCGAAACACTGGTACACCAACGGAGTGGATGTGCTCGATGCTGCGAATTGGATCGTGAGGGACAACGAGTTCGTGCGCATCCGCGGACCGGAGGGAGTCCTTGCCGGTGGGGCTGTCCTTTTCTGGCACACCTGTTACAATACCATTGTGGAACGTAATCTGTTCTACGAGTGCGATTTCGGCATTATTTTCGGTCTCGGCGGCGGGCCGGGCAACAGCAAGCGGGACCCCGACTCACCCTATGACCATATCGGAGGTATCATCCGCAATAACATCATCTATCGCGCCGAAGCCGGTGATGTAGGTATTAGTGTCAATCACGCCAGAGATTATAAAATTTACAACAACACGGTGATCCTGAATTCAACCTTCCCCTGGACCATCGAATACCGCTTCTCCAACTCGAACGGAGTGATCAAGAACAATCTTACCGACGGCCAAATCCTTAAGAGAGACGATGCCGAGGGCGAACTGGAGGGTAACCAGGCCAGGGCGCAGGCCGACTGGTTCGTGGACTTTGACAATGTGGATCTGCACCTGAGCGAAACTGCCGAAGCGGCGATTGATCAGGGTGTACCGCTGGAGGAGGTAACCGACGATTTTGACCGCCACCCGCGGGATGAGCCGGAGTATCTCGATATTGGAGCGGACGAATTCGGCAGCCTGCCCCTCGAACCGCCACCGGAGCCTGGGCAAAGCTGCGACTTCTCTGGGGATGGTAATATCGACATTGCCGATGTAATAGCTTTCCTGCTGCTGGCCCGGAATAACCCGGCCGATCCGCAACTGGACTGGAACGGTAATGGGAGCTACACCTTAGGCGATGCGATCAGTCTGGTGTTAGATATCATGTTTGGCGAATGCCCGGCTATCGCAAACCTGTAAAACACCGATAATACCTGTCTGGTGTTTTTTTGGTGCTTAGATTGTTTCAGCCTAAAGCCTGGCGATTACCTTTTTCAGCCGCTCCTGCACCTGCTGCGCCACTTCTTTCAAGTCCGGGTTTTCCACCATTTGCATCATTCCCAAGGGATCGACCGCAGAGACTTCCACCTTGCCCTCCTCATGCTCCTGCACCACAACATTGCACGGCAGGAGCAATCCGATATTATCCTCGGCGCCCAAAGCCCGGTGGGCGAACCCGGGATTGCAGGCGCCCAGGATGACATACCTGCGGAAATCCACATCCAGCTTCTTTTTCAGAGTGCTCTTTACATCTATCTCGGT
>CAZSTM010000258.1:0-6323 GCA_964609635.1 uncultured Gemmatimonadales bacterium | reverse complement strand
GTCCGAGGCGCTGTACTGGTTGATCAGGCAGACCATGGGCCCGTCGAACGAGGCCTGGGGATAAGTCATCACTGCGGCGTTGCGCGGGGCATCCATGCCCACGGTGCGGCGGCGCAGGCGTTCGAGTATCATCTGGGAGACAAACCCGCCGCCGTTGTAGCGCACGTCGATAATAAGCGCCTCCAGGTCGAGCTGGGCGTAGAAGCGCTTGACAAACTCGCTAAGGCCCTCGAAACCCATGTTGGGAATGTGCAGGTAGCCAACCCTTGACCCGGAAGCCTCCAGCACCTTGCGGCGGTTGGTTTCGACCCACTCCAGGTAGCGCAGCGGCTGCTCTTCACCGATGGGTTTCACCCTGACAGTGCGGGCTCTGGAAGGGTCCGGTTGCTTGCCCACCGCCAGGGCCACGGCGCGGCCGGCCTTGCCCTCGAGCAGGCTGTAGGGGTTGACCGACCAGGTCAGCGGCTCGCCGTCCACGGCCAGAATATAGTCTCCCACCGACAGGTTGATCCCCGGCTCGGTGAGCGGGCTGCGGGAACCATCTTTCCAGTTCTCGCCGGGCAGGATGTGGCTGATGCGCCAGTAGCCTTCCGAGGCCTCCAGCTCGCAGCCCAGGAGGCCGGATTTCACCCGTTTCACCTCCGGGTAGTCGCCGCCGCCCACATAAGTGTGGCTGCAGGAGAGCTCGCCCACCATCTCGCCCAGGATGTAGCTCAGGTCGTCGCGGTGGGCCACGTGTTCCAGAAGCCCCTCGTACCTTTTGCGCTCGGCCTCCCAGTCCACCCCGTGCAGGTTGGGGTCGTAGAAAAAGTCGCGCTGCTGACGCCAGGCCTCGTGGAACATCTGAACCCACTCTGCGTGGTAGTCCACCCTGGTGCGCAGGCCCGATACTTTCAGCCCGCCCTTGGAAAAATCGATCTTTTCCGTACCGGCATCGGCGATCACAAAGCTCTTGCCTTTCTTGACAATCAGCTTCTTGCCGTCGGGCGAGATATCGTAACCGTCCACTCCCTCGGCCAGCAGTGCCTGTTTGCGTTCGGCGATATCATAGCGGTAAAGGTTATTCTTTCCTTCGGGCAGTGCCTCCAGCCAGAATATTTTCCCCGGACCCGCCCGCAGGTAATCGTAGTTTCCAGGGAGTTCGGAGAGAGCCACCACGCGCGCTTCCAGTCCCTGGAGATCAATGTGGGTCCGTGCGGGTAGAGCCTTTTCGTCCTTTTTCTTATCTTCTTTTTCCTTGTCCTTGCCGGTCTTTTCAGCGGACTCGCTCACCCCCGGTTCCTCATCGCTGCGCGGAGCCAGGGGGCTTAAGGTATCGGCCTGAAGGGTGAGCAGGTACACCCGGTCGGTTTTTTCGTAGATGTAGCTCATCTCGAAATGCCCCAGCTCCGGCGACAGGTCGCGTCCCGAAATAAAGAAGAGGTACTTGCCGCCGGGACCGAAAACCGGGTCGGTATCGTTGGTCATCCCATCGGTCACCCGGTGCACCTTGCGCTTCTCGATATCATAGAGGAAGATGGAGCTGAACTCTCTGTCCCGCTGTACCGGCTTACTATAGGCCAGCCACTTGCCGCAGGGGCTGAAAGAGTATTGGGTGATCTCCCAGAGCGAGGAGGTATCCACCAGGGTCATCTGTTTGCCGGCGATCTCCACCAGCCAGAGCTTTAGGTTTTTATCGGCGAAAGCGATACGTTTGCTGTCCGGGCTCCACACCGGGCGGAAGCGGTGGCAGTGCCCTTCGGTGGTCAGGCGCACATTTTTCCTCGAATCCGCTTTGGTCGACCCCGGTTCAAGGAGGTAGAGCTCTTCCTCGCCGGTTTCATCGGAGATGCAGCAGATCCAGCGGCCGTCCGGACTCCAGACCGGCGAGCGCTCGTGAGCGCCGCTGGTGGCGGTAAGCTGTCTCGCCTCGCCGTGCTCGGCGGGCACGGTGAAAATATCCCCCCGGGCCTCGAACACCGCCCGTTTGCCGGTGGCCGAGAGGTTGTAGGTGCGGATGAGTCCGCTGACAGTCTCCCAGGCGGGCCGGCGGTGAATGCGGTCATCGCCGATCACCACGGGTATGCGCCTGGAGGTTCCGGCTTCAGGATCGAGGTGGTAGAGGTAGCCGCCGCACTGATAGACAATACCGCCGGGGCCCGCGCCGGGCCAGCGTACATCCCATTTCCGGTGGCCGGTAAGTGCTCGTTTAGCGCCGGTTTCCGGGTCGAGCTGGTAGAGGTTGAACTTGCCCTGCTCATCGGAGTTGAAATAGATTTTCTCTCCGAGCCAGAGCGGATCGGTGTCCGTGCCTTTCCAGTCGGTGAGCCGCCTGGAGGTCTTGGATTCGAAGTCCCAGAGCCAGATATCCTGTGCCAGGCCTCCGTAATAGCGTTTCCAGGTGCGGAAGTTACGGAAAGTCCGGTTGAAGGCCAGCCGCTTGCCGTCAGGCGAATAAGCCGAGAGCCCGCCCTCGGGCAGCTCGAGCGCTTCCGGGGGCGAGGAGCCGTCCGCGGCCACGGTGAAAAGCCGCATGAACCAGGAATCGAAGCTGAGTCTCCAGGAGCGGAAGAGTATTTTTTCACCGTCGGGTGTCCAGTCCAGCACGTAGTTGTCGTAGCCGTGGCGCAGCTCCCCATAGTGGGCCTGTCTCCAGGTAAGTCGGCGCGGTTCACCGCCTGCGGCCGGGATGACATACACGTCCCGGTTGCCGTCATATTCGCCGGTGAAAGCGATCCACCTGCCGTCCGGAGAGAAATGGGGACTGAGCTCCAGAGCGTCGCTGGTGGTAAGCCGCGATGCCCGTCCGCCGTCAAGCGGCACGGTCCAGAGGTCTCCGGCATAGACAAAGACCACCAGGTCGTTATGAATGTCGGGGTATCGCAGCAGGCGGGCCTCGCCCTCGGGTGCGGCCTCGGGAGGTTCGGGCGCGTTCTGCGCCGTGAGCACGGCGGATAAAACAAATAAAAAGCTCAGCGCCCACAGGGTAAGCCTAGGGCTTTTCATCGATTCTCCTTTTTCTTCAGGTGGTTTAGTTTCGGCTGCGGAAAGATTTTAACGGAAGGAATTTTAATACCTTGGAGCTTCCGGGGCAAGAACCTTGGGCTACTCAGGTCCGGGGGCGGGCCTCCTCATAGCCCGGCCTCATCCAGCAGGGCAGGTCTTGGCGTTTTTGGGCCTGTCGTCTGATCCAGGCGATCTCTTCCGTGCACAAAGCCGTAGGACTATCCTGTGAAACGGCCAGCTCCAGGTTGTAATCCAGCTCGGAGAGCTTTTCGTGGCCTACCAGCACTGTGGAGACATCCAGGTTCCAGTTGTACTGCAGAAGATTATCTACACTCATAAGGCCGGGTCCCGTGCCCACCATATCCCGCAAAGCTTTCATCGACATCACGCCCACTCCCAGGCTCCGGACCAGGGCCAGGGCGCCGTCCTCGAAATCCGCGTAGGGCGTGCCGCCGCCCTGGGTGAAAGCGTTCATGGCCAGGAGCATCACATCGGGTTGGGCCTGTACGGCAAACTGTGTGGCCACCTCGGGGCTGTACATCACGGAAGCGCCGATATAACGCACCCGGCCTTCTTCTTTCAGGCGCTTCATCAGCTCCCAGAGTCCGTTTTCTCCCAGAATACCGTTCAGGTCATCCTCCGGTTCCAGCCCGTGGATCTGCAGGATGTCGATCACCTCCGTGCGCAGGTTCTCGAAGCTCTGGTTTATCTCGGATTCGGCCTGGAGCGCATCGCGGCTTTCCACCTTGGTAGCCAGCAGGACCCGGTCCCGGTATTTTTCCGACAGGTAGCCCCCGAGTCGTTTCTCGCTTTCCTGATTTTCTCCATAGGAGGGGGCGGTATCGAAAAGGTTGATGCCGGCCTGGACGCTGCTCTCCAACGCCTGCTGCCAGTCGCCCTCGCCCAGCATCAGGAAGCGGCTTCCCCCTCCGAAAGACATGATTGAGACTGCCAGGCCGGTATTTCCCAGGACTCTCATGGGCATGTCAGAGGTGGAGGAAAGCCCGAGATACCGGTGGCCGGCACCGGTTTGAACCGTCAGGGAGCCGGCAGGTGGAGGTTCCAGCAGTCCTTGAGGATTCCGGGAGCCGCAGGAGGAAATCAATGAGCCCGTAAGTCCTGCTGCAGCCGCATTCAGAAAGCAGCGGCGGCTTATTTTATTTTTTTTCTTGATCGGTTTTCTTCCAGGATTTTGAATCGTGTTGGGGGACTTGTTTTTTTTCGTTAATTTCAATAAAATTCGGAAGGAATGCGAGTCGGAAGTCCGGAGAGAGAATATATCTTATTCCCCAATCCTCACCAGGCGTAGCATGTTGGTTCTTCCCCGGCCCTGAAGCGGCGCGCCGAAAGTTATCACCACATCATCGCCCGGTCCGGCGAAGCCCGATTCCATCAGGTGTTTGCTAACCAGCTGAACGCTTTCCTCGACTTTGTCCATGCGCGGAAGGCGCAGGGGATAGATCCCTTGGTAGAGGCTCATGCGCCTGATTGCCGCCTCTGTAGTACTTACTCCCACCACCGGCATGGGCGGACGGAACTTGCTCATGGTAAGCGCGGTCTGTCCGGTCTGGGTGCCGATCACGATAACCGAGGCGCCAAGGTCGGCGGCGGCCTGGTAGGCGCTGTGGCAGATCGCCTCGGGGAAGTTGATCGCCGTGCGGTGGGAGAGGATGTCGGGGTCGCCCCAGGATTCGACTGCGCTTTCGGCCTCGAGGACGATTCTGTTGGCGGTGGCCACGCACTCGACAGGGTACTTGCCGGCGGCGGTCTCACCGGTAAAAAGAAGGGCATCCGTACCGTCGTAGACCGCATTGGCCACATCCGTGGCCTCGGCCCTGGTGGGCACCGGATTGTTGATCATCGATTCGAGCATCTGAGTGGCGGTGATCGCCAGCACGTGACTCCTGCCCGCCGCCCGCAGAATTTTCTTCTGCGCCGAGGGCACGCGCTCCACTCCCAGCTCCACTCCCAGGTCCCCCCGGGCGACCATCAGACCGTCGGCTTCATGCATGATTTCATCCAGGTCTTCCAGGGCCTCGGGCTTTTCGATCTTGGCCAGCACCTGCATCTCGCTGCCTGTTTCCCCGAGTATTTTTTTCGCCCGTAAGACATCCTTACTGCTTTGGACGAACGAGAGCGCTACGAAATCGAAATCCTGCTCGATCATGAACCGGAAGTCCTGGAGGTCTTTCTCGGTAAGCGCCGGCTCGCTGACAGCCACGCCGGGAAGATTGATCCCCTTGTGGCTGGTGAGTGTCCCGCCGACCCGGACCCGGCAGATAACTTCTTCCCCCTGGATTTTCTCCACCTCGAGCCGCAGCAGGCCGTCATTGATCAGCACTCTGTCCCCGGGCTTGACATCGCGAGCCAGGAGCTTGTAGGTCGTGCCGATCCGGCCCTTGGTGGAGGGCCCCTGCTCAGGGACTATCACCACTTTCTGTCCGGTGATCAGTTCCATGCCGCCGCCACTGATTTCGCCGACCCGGATGCGCGGCCCCTGGAGATCGCCGATTACCGGCAGGGCCTTGTTGGCTTTCGAGGCCGCGGAGCGGATGGTTTGGTACATCTCGAGATGCTGCCGCCTGGTACCGTGGGAAAAATTGATCCTCGCCGCATCCATGCCTTCGGCCAGAAGTCGATCCAGCATTTCAGGCGCCTGGCTGGCCGGCCCGATGGTGCAGATTATTTTGGTTTTGCGGAGCATGTGTATCCCTGGTGTGTGCAGATGGAAAAATCCGCCGGGCTGCCCGGGAAGTCGGTCTCAGCCGTTGGACTGATTCCCGGTGGCGAACCTGAGCGGCTGGCCCGTGGACTCGGTAACCGCCAGCCAGAGCTGACTGGCCGGGTCGACTTTCTTTTTGCCGGAGGTGGCCACAGCCAGCGGTACATGGGTAAGAACGTTGTACCACAGTCCAATAACTATATCGGTTTTACCGGCCAAGGCGGCGTGCACCGCCGCGCGGCCGAGGTCATTGCAGAACAAGGCATCGCTCGAGCCGGCCGGGACACTGCGTATGATGTAGCTCGGGTCGATGTACTTGACGGTCGCTGGTATATTCTGTTCGTGGAAATAACTCTTGATCCTGTCCCGTAAAAAGATACCGATATCCTTGGTCATCTGGGAATACATTACGTTGCCCGAATCATCGTAGCTGACCTCGCCCTCGGTGATATGTTCCAGGCCTGCGCCCTCGGCGACCACCACCACGGCATGGCCTCTTGTTTTGATGCGTTCGGCCAGCAGCGGGAGAAAACCACCATCGCCCTCGAGGATGAAAGGCATTTCCGGTATGAGGGTAAAATTGACCACGTTGCCGGCCAGGGTAGCATAACAGGCG
>CAZSTM010000257.1:0-6331 GCA_964609635.1 uncultured Gemmatimonadales bacterium | reverse complement strand
AAGGTGCCGATGATTCCGATCATGACCAAGGTGATCCAAATCAAAAGCCAGCCGTTTTTTTTTCTAAACAGAGTATCGCGCAGCAGGAAGAACACGATACCGAACAGGATCCCTCTGATAGGCTGAAACAATGGACCTGCCATAACCAGGGAGTCACTGGTTTGTCGCATTAAAAGATTAAGACTCGTCTCTGCAAATAGACGCTCATATTCAAAAATCATATAAGCAAGCAGGCCCATTATGAAATATGTTATGGTGTGGGTGACCATTGTCTTGTAAATCACCTCAAAGATGGTTGGACGTGCTTGGTCCATTATCTGCCTCCATTAAGAATCTGACCTTGCCTGTGTGATCCTTGTGTCAACTTAAGACTGTATTGCCCATCAAAGCTGCCGAATGATCTGCGCATAAGCAGCCGGGCATAGCCAGGCCTGACTTCATGCGCTGGTTAGGCGAAATATTTATTCTTCTTTACACTTGCTCACTGAGTGCCCTGATGTCCAAAGGTACACCCTTGGCCGGATCTCTCTTCAGACTTATAGCTTCTGAGGGACACTTTGACTCACATACTCCACAGCCCATGCACTTTTCATATTCTACATGCGCGCGTTCATTGACGCTGATTGCTTCAAAATGACAATATTCGGCACATTGTCCGCAACCATTGCACTCATCGCTGATTTCGCTAACATACCCGGAAGATGCCATCATCGGCATGTCGTGTTTGACCATCGCTTCGATTCCGCCACAGCAGCACTTGCAGCAATTGCATATTACGAAAAAGCGATCCAACATAACATCCTTGAACCAGGCGGAGTGCAAGTGACCACGCTCATGCTCAGCTTTAAGTAGTTCAAGAGCTTCCTGTTGAGTTAATCTTCGGCTGGTCTTAGGATGGTGCTCCAGGATAAAATCAGCGAATGGTTGACCAATAATCATGCACACCTGGATTGGCTGGCAAGGGTTATCCCGAGCCAGACGGCAACCGCAATTAAAAACGACCACATCAGGCGGCCCATTGAGCACTAAATCACGAGCCTTGGGATAAGGAATGATCTGCTCCAGGTCTTGCAGGGGGATTTTTTTGTTAACGGTGATGATTTTCTTGGCTTGCTCCATCGTGATTACCTTGCTGTGATAACGATCGGACAACCATTTTTTCCCTCGTGGACCCAGGCGATGAATGATATGGTTGATGAGAAAGCTTATATATTCCTTTCCCCAGCGCCCATAGACATATGCGTGCAAAGCACTGAAATTGAGCATTCGCCATAGGCCGGCTTCCCGGATAAACTTCCAGGTCGATGTACGCAAAGGCCGCCAACGCTCTCCGACAAGCCATAGAAACAGAACAGTGACCAGAATTATCCCAAGAACAATGAGTAAGACGTTTCCGAGCATTTTAAATCTCTCCTCTTTTTGTAAAGACAGGCGAATTTCGATTAATTATGCTTGTAATTGCATGAGCCGCCTAACGGTCTGCGGTTCACCTGCCGCAGCTTTCTGTAATCAGAATCGCACAGAGCCGAAGCGGTCAGGTGGAACCGCTGGTTAGGCGATGTGTCGGCAACCAGCTTTGATCTATTACTTGCCTTAATGGAAAGGTAGACTACAGGAATTACTTTTAGACCTCTTTGGGTTTTAGCTCCATGCCGAGCTGCTGCATCATTCCCAGAGCGTCATTATCGACCCACGCTTCTATGATTTTACCGTTTTCGATGCGGTAGAAGACTGTTGCCGTGAACGTTACCTGCTTGCCAGTAGGAACTATACCCATAAACTCACCTTCGTGTGTTCCATGCATTGTGTACCGGACCACGACCTTATCACCTTCGGCAACAATGTCCTCAATAAAGTGCTTTAAGTCTGGGAACGCGATGAAAAAATTTTTAGCGGTTTTTTCCACGCCCTCGGGTCCGCGTACATCGATGCCACCAGGCCAGTGGGCAACAAAATCTTTGGCAAACAGCTCACTAAATATTAGCCAATTATGATTGTCCATCTCCTCGATATAACGTTGCACCAGCGCCTTGTTCTCTTCCATCTGCAAATCGACCTTCGATTCCGGAGCAGAACAACAGGCAATAAGCAGCGAGACAGAGAACATAACAATTAATCTGATAATGCGTGACATGGTACACCCTCATTTAAAAATTTTATAAAAGAGTAATTAATTCGAGTCGCCTAACCAGGGTATATACGGAACTGTGATAAGAACCTATATATGGCAAATACAGCTATGTAATACCTCACAAGAATTCTAAAGTAAAGGACATAAAATGATATATAACAGTCTGTTACGACATTTAAAAAATTTGCAGTGGAGTTTTATACAGTCTGTATAAAACCCCGAAATTCTCCAAAATGTTTAGCGTATCAACCGGACTGCGGATTCTTTTTACTCAACAATGCATGAAGAGGTTTTAAGTCGTAGTTATTTTGATATCCTTTTTTCCAAAAGCACAGCCCGGCTGCGGGATATCTGAGGACTTTCGACCACTGTAAAACCGCTCCGTTCGGCAACAGATACGGTTTTCTTAAAATCCTTTTCCGATACACGTCCCTTTGGTTCCACCACCAGAAATCTTCCATTCGGTTTTATGGTTTCATATGTCTCGGAAAAAAAGCCGGAAGCATCAGGAGCTTCATGGATGACAGCAGATGCCAGAGCAAAATCTATTTCTTCTTTTAAGTCATCCAGGCCAAGAGAATCATGATCGCATAAGCGGGTTTCGATTCTATCGGATAATCCTGCTTTCCGGACACGTTTTTCGAGAGAGCTTATCATCTTCTGTTGCACATCTAGGCATATAACCTTCCCATTCGAACCGACCAGCTCTGCAAGGGGCAAGCTGAAAAAACCCATCGCGCAACCGATATCCAGAACCTTCATACCTTTCCCGACATACGGGCTTAGTATTTTTTCAGGATTTTGAGATAATTTTCTTACCGGACTGGCAAGTAAATAACCCACCCATACAGGACACAATTTTTCAGCCATCTGGTTTTCCCTCGATTGATTGTTCAGGCACCGGCGGTTAAGCCGCCGCAGGGAGTCATTTTTAAAAAAGTCCGTTTATTGGTTTGGTTTTATTGCAGGTAAAAGAATGGAATTGAACATCAGCTTAAACGAAACATTAGTGGAAGCCCTGAACTGCGGTATGAACCCAAACAAAACCAGCTGGCCTTTGCCTTTTTTAAGCCATACCAGACCGGTCTGATTGCCCATTTTTTCTTCTTCTTCGCAGTACCCGCTGAGAAGGATATTTTTTTCCGGGAATCTGCCGATAACCCTGCGGTCCATATCAAAGTCTGGGAATGAGGTGGAAAAAACCGGTCTTCCCCTGGAGAAAACACCTATCTGGCTTTGCATTCCCAGGGTTATAGGATGGTTTTCCAGGAGTAGAATTTTCACCATGGAACCGGGGCAATACAGCCCCGACTTTTGCAGCTTCCCTGAAATATCGCTGACAGGGAGCTGGAACTCTTCTTTAGTCTCTTTTCCATGGCTGATTTCGAGGGTGCCGAGAAAGAGCTCTGCAGATTGACCCCAGGAGACAATTATTCCCCCGCCGTCGAGAAAAGTCATCAATCGCGCCATTCCCTCCTTACCGATGCCTTTGGTGTATTCAGGCGGAAGGCCGCTGATAAAATACTCATCCTCTGATTTGAATTTACCACTCATCAGGATTGATTTATCGGCATTGGGGAACACCACCACGTCAAAGTCTTTTGCGAAATCGGTTTTTTCGAAATCCCCGGGGTGGACCACCCGGTAGGGCAGGTAATAGGTATCGAAGATAAAACGAGTCCAGCCGGCGTCCATATCATGGAAATAGGTTTCCACCAGGGCTATCCTCGGCATTATAAAAGGGGTCGTTTTCAGCCCGACCGGCTCTTTCACGAATACCGGAGAGACTTTCATTGCATCGACAAGCTGTTTCATCTTCGGGCTTTTATCTGATTCGTTATAAACCACAAAGCTCCCTTCAGGAACCTGGTTTACTCCGAAATCGGCTGCCTTTTCCAGACGGTCGATCTTCAAGCCCAGTTTCAAGGCCAGGAAGGCGGCTTTGTAGCTTTCGTTGTTTCTGGCTGTGAACACCGCCGCCTGGAAATTATCGGGAGATTGTCTCTTGAGGCCGAACTCGCCTTTTATTTCATCGAGCAAGGATTCTAATTCTTCGGATCGGCTATTTACAACCTCGACGGCTTCCAATCCTCTGTGCAGAGGCAGCGACCAGCTGGCGATGTCATAGGGCTTGATAACCTCGCCATCGGGTGTATAGTGCCGCGTGGGGAATTTCTGCCGTTCCATAACTTCTTTAATAAACGGGCGAAACGGTTGAGAAAGAGGAATTACAATATCTCCCTGATAAAAAATTCTATCATTCAAGGTAAAAGAGGAAGTAAGCCGGTAGAGATGAACGCCGTGCTCCTTGAGTAGGTTTACCAGATTTACCAGCTCACTTCTGTCATGCTGCTTTAACGGTAAGATGTAATAATAAGGCGGTTCGGTTTTACCTCTGGAGACTTCCTTGCGGCACAGGTCATTGCGAAGTTCCAGAATGTCTTTCCGGTGCAGCGAGGCCGTTTTAAGGATAGACATGGTGGAGGCGACTTCGTAGTTGATAATATCCCCCAGTCTCCACCATCCGCCGGGCCAGGGCAGGGGCATGTTGATACTTTTCTTGTATTCGGACAGCCCTTTCCCTCCGACTGTCAGCTCGTTGGGTTCGACGAAAACAGGTGTTGCATACTTGACACTGGCACATTCGGTGAAAATCCCGATCACATTCTTCCAGTTACAGGTAAGAGTCGCCCCCGGCCAGTAAAGATCAAAAAGATAATGTTGAGACACACCTGCCAGCCCTTTATCAGTCATATCCTTAATAAGGTTTGACCCGAGTATCCAGCTCCAGTTCCAAATGCTCTCATCTACATTTTCGGCTATCGGATCGTGGACCGGGGGGACAAAATATCTGACCCCGCCGTAACCCATCTGGTGTTTATCCACCTTTACTTGCGGGAACCATTCATTAGAGAAAATTCGCGAGACAACTTTGCTTTCTTCCTGAGTGAGGGTTATGAAATCGCGATTGTTGTCATGACCGACATATTTGTTATACACTCCCGGCATCAAGCTGCCTTCATACTTGGTCCCCTTATATTTTTTATAATGGTTGACAATCATATCCATTCCGTCCGGATTGTGGCAGGGAACCATCATATAAACCACATTATCCAGACATTCGAAAGCTTGAGGATCATCGGCGGTCGCCAGATCATAAGCGATCAGGGGGGCGGACTGAGACGGCCCGACTTCGCCGGAGTGCAGTGAAAGAGTGACTAAGACAAAAACCTTACCCTCAGCCAACATAGACTGTCTTTCAGCTTGCGGTATGTCAGGATCGAGCGCGAGCCTTCGATTGATCTGCTTGAGCTTGTCGAGATTGTTCAGGTTCCCCTCGGAAGAGATAAAGGCAATGTACATCTCTCTGCCCATTGCAGATTTGCCGACCTCAACCAGTTTCAACCGAGGTGAGGCTGCATCGAGCTTCTGTAAGTAGCTGATGAGCTCCTGGTAGCCGAACAACATTCTATCGGTACCCGGCCTGAAGCCGAAGTGTGCTTCGGGCTTTTCTATTCCACCCGAAATCTGCGCCTGGGCATGGGGGGATAAGACCAGCAGAAAGAATAGAATAAAAACCCGGGATGCCGGCATAAAGCGAGAGATTTTCATGTCTTTCCTCTCTTTTTATTTGATATCAGGTTATCAACAAAATTGAGAGTAATTTGGTTTTTACAGAAAATCAGGGACACAATCAAATTCTCTTACTCTTATAATATGATTATACCTGACTTTGTGTAAACGATGGCCGCGTATTTAGATTTCATATCAAAGAATGTTCATTGGATTTTAGATCGCAAGGCCTGGAAGCTGACGACCTACGAGCTAAGCCGCCGTGGCAAAGGCTTAACAACAATTGTAAATCAAAACCTGAACTAAACTCCACCGAATTTTTAAAAACCAACCACTGTACGGCGATCAGTCTGCAGCAAGTGGTTATGAAGACTGGAAATCAATTCGCGGCAAGATAAATCTATTCATCGATTCCTTCTGTATTAATCCCTCATATCACAGCCATCCTTGTTTATCCCTACCGTCTAATGATCTCCAGCAGCAGAGCGATGGCATCGGTGATATCCGAATTGCCGTCCCGGTTATAATCGGCTTTCAGGTTATCGGGGTTGTCGCGCTGTAACAGCAGCAGCGCGATTACATCAACGATATTGAGAGTGCCGTCCCCGTTGAAATCGACAGCCGGCT
>CAZSTM010000256.1:0-6334 GCA_964609635.1 uncultured Gemmatimonadales bacterium | reverse complement strand
ACACCCCGTCTGCTGCGCAGACACCCCTCTCAAGAGGGGATTAAATCTGCGAAACCTGCGGATAATAAAAAGAGGTTTTGATTTTGGGCAAGATTACAGTTAAAAAGATCGATACCGTGCGCGAGCTCAACTTTCTCGAACGCATCTGGCTGCCGGAAATCCTGCGCGGAATCTGGATTACCAACCGCCATTTCGTGGTGAATATGTTTTACCACATCCTCAACTTTGTGGGCATCAAGACCGCGCGCCGGGGTGCGGTTACCATCCAGTACCCGGAAGAACACCGTGGCTATTACAAGCGCCTGCGCACCAAGCATTATCTGGCACGGCGCGCCGACAACTCCACCCGCTGCGTAGCCTGCATGATGTGCGAAACAGCCTGCCCCGCCAACTGCATCCACATTGTGGCCGAGGAAGTCGAAGACCCCCACGTGGAGAAAAGGCCGCGCTCGTTTTCCATCAACCTGGGAAGATGTGTTTTCTGCGGCTACTGTGTCGAGGCCTGCCCGGAAGATGCAATCCGCATGGACTCCGGCGATATCAATATCAGCGCCTACAGCAGAGACGATATGATCAGTACCCTCGAGACTCTGACGGCTCATGGGCACGAGGAGAAAAACTACAAGGACCACGACCGGAACCTTGAAAAGTAAGGTCGAGCCATTTCAACCACCGGCATCCCCGCCACAAAAAAAATTTCCACACCCGGACAAATTCACCCGGCGGGAGGATTTTCTCTGACCGTATGAGTTATAAATTTCGCAACTAATATTTAGGCGAAATTTTTCAGGAGAAAAATGAAAAACATCGGCAGACGGCGTTTCTTGAGCGATGCGGGGAAAGCCGCATTGGGCCTGGCCGGCGGAGCCTGCCTGCTGAATGAGCTCCGGGCCCGGGCCGATTTGCCCGGGGGCAGGCCGTTGAATTTTGTTTTTATCCTTATCGACGACATGGGATGGTCGGACTCGGGCTGCTACGGGAGCACGTTCTACGAGACTCCGAACATAGACCGGCTCGCCGGGGAGGGGATGAGGTTTTCCGACGCTTACGCGGCATGTCCGGTCTGCTCTCCCACGCGGGCCAGTATCATGACCGGCAAATACCCGGCAAGGCTTAAGTTGACCGACTTTCTCGTAGGCCGCCGACTCGGAGACAACTCCCCGATACTGCCTGCTGAATATCGCCACTACCTTCCCCTCGAAGAGACAACCATCGCAGAGGCGCTTAAACCGGTGGGGTACACCTCTGCCCACATCGGTAAATGGCATCTCGGCCGCGAACCTTACTATCCGAAAGCCCAGGGTTTCGACCTCAATGTGGGAGGAACCCACAGCGGCATGCCCCGCGACTACTTCTATCCGGCGTGGGGAGACAACCCGCCGATAGAGGGCCGGCCCGGAGAATACCTGACCGACCGTCTCACCGAAGAGGCGGAAAAATTTATCGAGAACAACAGCGGCAGACCCTTTTTACTTTATCTTTCTCACTATGCGGTCCATATCCCCTTGCAGGCCAAGCAGGAAATGATCGACAGGTATCGGGCCCGGGCAAATCCCGAAGCCGCGCAAAACAACACGATCTATGCGGCCATGATAGAAAGCGTAGATGAAAGCCTGGGGCGGGTGATTAAAAAACTGAAAGAGCTGAACCTGGCCGACAGGACCGCGGTGTTTTTCATGTCCGATAACGGAGGCCTGTCGGTGGAAGAGGGTCCAAATACGCCGGCCACCTCGAACGCCCCTTTGCGAGCCGGCAAAGGCTACCTCTATGAAGGCGGCATACGTGAGCCGATGATTGTCCGCTGGCCCGGTGTAATCCCCCCCGGCAGCATCTGCAGGGTGCCGGTAACCAGCGTGGACTTTTATCCTACAATTCTCGAAATGGCCGGCCTGGAGTATGATCCCGCCAACCCGGTGGATGGTGTAAGCCTGGTTCCGCTTCTGAAGCAGACCGGCGTACCGAAGCGCGAGGCTATCTACTGGCATTATCCTCATTTCAGCAACCAGGGCGGAATGCCCGGCGGCGCGGTGCGCAAAGGCGACTGGAAGCTGATTGAGTTTTACGAGGACGGCTCCCTGGAGCTTTACAACCTCAAAGAGGATATCGGGGAACGGAACAACCTGGCCGGTAAAAGGCCGGAAAAGGCCGCCCGGCTGCGCAGGATGCTGGATGACTGGCGAAAAGCGGTCAAAGCGGTGATGCCGAAACCCAACCCGGATTACCGGCCTCCAGAAGGGGGTTGACCCGGATTTTTATTGATGGATTTGCAGGGGCGAGATGGCCTGTCGTCCCCAGGGGTTCTGCAAAAAGGGGGCCGGCAAAATCACTGCCGGTCCCCTTTTTATTTATCCTTTTTTCTGTTGTCAGAGCAGCACTTTAGGGTAGCTCAGCCGGGCCATTTCCGGCATCGGGCCCACCAGTGGCTTGAGATAGTCGATAAAAGCCTGGGTTACGAACATTCCGGATTCATCGATGAACTCATCCGGCATGGGTTTCGAGCGCACCGCCACATCCTTGAGTTTAACCGTGCTCAGGTAACAGCGATAATGGGGGCCGCCTTCGCGTTCGAGCGATACCATCAGCCCGGTCTTGCCCTCTGCGGCCAGCTCCACGGCCCGCCGGCCGCAGAGGTAGGCTTCTTCCGCATCCACTGCACTGACCCGGTCCGAACCGCACATCTGGAGCGATTCTACCACCTGGAACTCGCCTCGCCAGTCCTTGAACTTGTCGCCGATCATCTTGTGGAGCATCATGGCCGCGCTGGTGCCGCCCATGGCTCCGAACTCGACATTGCCGAAACGGTCGGTGGTGGCGGAGGCGGAGACCGGGGTGCCGTCGGCATAAGCCACTCCCTCTCCGCAGCTGATCGAGCAGAACCCGTACTTCTTATAGCATTTTTTAACCGCAGCCAGGAACTTTTTCTTATCGAAGCTCCGCTCGGGCATCAGGATAATGTGCGGGGGGTCCTCTTCGCGCTTCTTGGCAGCCACGGCCGCGGCAGCCAGCCAGCCGGCGTCCCGGCCCACGGCCTGGTAGATCACGTACTGATCGACTTTCTGCATGTCCCGCGCCAGGATACCTCCCTGCTGCACCGAGAGCGCCACATAGCGGGCCGCGCTCGGATAGCCGGGGGTGTGATCAGTGCCGAAAAGATCGTTGTCCACTGTCTTGGGCACTCCGATTCCGTGCAGCTCATAGCCTTTCTCCGCACAGTAGGCCTCTACCCGGTGGATGGTGTCCATGGTGTCGTTGCCGCCGACCATGAAAAAGTAGCGGATGTTGTATTTCTGCAGGACTTTCTTGATTACCGGGAAGTCCTCTTCCTGGAGCTTGTGGCGGCTGGATCCCAAGGCGCTTGAGGGAGTATGGCGCAAGGCGGCCACGGCTTGCGGGTCTTCTTTTTTCAGGTCGATGAGGTTTTCATTCATGAATCCCTCGATCCCCCAGCGCATGCCGAATATTCCGGTGATAAAATCCTGGCGCAGGGCGGTTTCGATAATTCCGCAGAGGCTGCTGTTGATCACCGAGGTCGGCCCGCCCGACTGACCGATGACAGCATTTCCTTTGAGCATAGGTCTGTCTCCGTTGTTTCGATGAGTTACCCCGCGGACCAGGCTTCGGGGTTTGGAAAAACAGGGATCGTATTATAAATACTTCGGGCACGGCATCCACTCCGCTCGTTACGCATTCGCTTACGAGCCACACCTGGCTGTGCCCCTACACTATCTTATAAGAAGTCTATCCTGCATTATGCGTCAGCCGATCCGGCAGACTCGCGCTCCAGCGCGACACACTTGCGTTGCTTCTTGCGCAACCACGGTACATCTGTCAGCCAGCGATCACTTTAAAAGTGCCGTCCGCCGCATGGGTGGGCCGGTCGTAGATTTTCACTCCCCGCACCACCCGGCTGATCACTCCGGCCTCGCTGGGACTGTCCGGTTTCAAACCGTAGGACAGGGACTTGAACACGCCCAGGCTCTGGCCTACGATCACGTAAGCCGGGCTCTGGTAGTCATCGGGGATGTTCCGGCCGTGCTCGATTACCAGGTCCGCCGCTTCTTTCACCGAGTTATCGGCCTGTTTACAGACCGCGACCTTTTTCATGCCTATCCCCTTGCCCTTGACTCCGTTCATCAGGTCCACCTCGTAGCGGCGGACAAGAGGGTCCTCGCTCAAGAGGTAAACCACCAGGGTTTTGTGGTCGATCACGGCTTCCGGACCGTGGCGCAGGCCCAGAAAACTGTCGAACTTGGCCACCACCTTGCCGTCGGTCTCCTCCTGCAGCTTCAGGTGGCATTCCTTGGCGCAGCCGAACAGAGTGTTCGATCCCAGGAACACCGCCCGTTCAAACGGCTCCCGGCTAAGGGTTTCCAGCTCGTCGGTGACGCTCATAATTTTCATGCCCCCCTCGGCCACCTCATCCAGGATCCTGCCGTATCCAGCGGTATCCTTGATCGAGGCCAGATACTGACCGGCGACCACCATACTCGAAAACGAGCTGGTCATGGCCAGGGACTGGTCATTGGTCTCAGGCGGCAGCAGAATCATCAGGCTGCGGTCTTGTTTCTCGCGGCCCATCACCGCCAGCTTGCCGTCCTTGTTGCAGGTAATCACGATGTGTTTGATATCGGCCTTGCTCTGCTCGCCCAAGACAAAGGTGCCTACACTTTCGGGGCTGTTCCCGGAGCGGGCGAAATGAACCAGGAAATACTTCCTGCCCTTCAGGAATACGGCATCGGGATCTGTGATTATCTCGGTGGTGCCCACCGCCCGTGCTTGATAATCGCCGGCCTTGTTGAACAGGTTCTCCAGGCAGAGACCGATAAAGGCCGAGGTACCCGCCCCGGTAAGCAGGAAGGCACGGTCGGTTTCCCCTCCCAGATAGGCCAGGATCTCTTTTTTCTGTGATTCGAGAATCTCCAGTGTCCGTCTCCACATCTCGGGCTGCTGGTGAATCTCGGCGGGCGTGAACTGGGTGCCTTTATTTTTCTTTTCTTCCCCGGATTCCTGTACCAGTCTCAGCAAAGCATCCGACATTTTGGTGTCTCCTTTTTACTTTAGGCAATCGCATTTATAACAGGAGGCTCGACAGTATTCAATTGCGTATAAACAAAAGAAAAAAACTGGACGATTGAATGGACAAATTCGGGCACGGCACGCAGTGCTCGTCATCCGTGGATAATGAACCTTATCCTCTATCTATCCCTTAAGAGCGGGCGATGCGGTGGGCCTCGGCCAGGGCCACTGCAAAATCGCGCACATCTAAGGGAAAGAACGAGGGAATATTTTCATCTATGGCGATCTGCTCGGCGCTGGTGCCTTTCTGGGCCGCCATCAGGGTTTTGGCCAGGGTTTTGGGGATGTCGCTGCGTTTATCACCGATGATCACGCTGAGGAAGTCATCGTTGCCGAAAGCCTCGCGTCCGAACTCGCGCAGGCCCGCATCCTTGGAGTAGTTGCCTTCCTCCACCGCAGGTGCGATGAAATCCACGCCGAAATCCTCGTAAACCAGAGCCTTGCGTCCGGTCCGTTTCTCAAAAACGGGGGCGACCTTTTTCAGGCTTTCGAAATCGAATCCCGGCCTGTCCCGGTCATCGATCCAGACAGCCAGCCGGGCCCCGGGTGCCTCCTGTTCGACCCGCAGACTGATCAAAGGGTGTGTTTTTACCAGGGCCTGGTAGATGCCGCGCAGGTTTTCCTTTTCGCTGGAGAAACGAATCCGGTCGGCCTTATCATCGTAAGTCACCCGGCTGCCTTGAGCACAGGCCTCGGCCAGTTGTTTCATGGTAGGACGGCGGCCTTTGACCAGGGGATGCTCGAGCAGGTTGCCGTTAATATCACCCTCGATATATATCGCCCCTGCGCCGGTGGAGTAATTGCCCTGAAGAGCCACCTTGACATCCTCTGCCGCGGCGGCTTCCAGCAGGTTCTTGACAAACTGGAGGGCTTCATCCTCATTGTACGGATAAAGGTAGTGGAATTCGCCCTTGCGCTCATAGACCATGCCGTACTCGCCCACCGTGCCGAGATCGGCCACCTTGAGCCGGTTCTCCTTGAAAAACTCCATGGTATTCAAGTCCCAGCCGGTGCAAAGAGTCACCTCGATACCCGGGGCGGCGATCAGGTAGCTGATGGCCTCGGAAGAGCCGGGATAGGGCGTCAGTTCGGAGTCGTCGCAGTCCACGACCGGCCCGTTGACATCCAGGCCGCAGACAAAGTTGCCGCCGACATTCAGGTCGTTCCGGGCACAGACTTCGAGGATGTCGCCGATCAGCGCGGCGAGCTTGTTCTGGTCCAGGGACAGTTTATCGGCCATTTTCGCGGCCGGATTCGA
>CAZSTM010000255.1:0-6360 GCA_964609635.1 uncultured Gemmatimonadales bacterium | reverse complement strand
CATTGTAAATTAACGTTTTAGCACAATCATCCGTCACGACACCGTCGGTTTTACAGGCTACGTGAGAGGGGATGATTTTTCGCTATTTTATGTTCCCGCCCTTCAAGGGCTTCACCTGGAAAGCCAGGAGACTTTAGCCTTCATGCCCAAAGAATTTGTCTTTTTCAGCGGTGACTACCGGGTCGATGACCCCTATATCGACCTGGAAACAGGAGTCCTGCCCGCAGAGTTCCTGCTGGACAGCAATGTGCTTTACGGTGATGGAATCTTCGAGGGCATTCGTATCTACAACGGCAGGATTTTCAAACTTAAAGATCACCTGGAACGGCTGTTTGGTTCCGCCCGGGGCCTCGAGCTGGAGATTCCCTACACCGCCGAAGAACTGACCGGCATACTGGTTGAATTGGGTCGCAAAAACGAACTGAGCGGTACCGGCTATATCAGACTGGTGGTTACCCGCGGACACAGGCAGGATCTGGGGATCAATCCTCGCAAGGTAGGCCGAGCCACGGTGTTTATAATCGCCCGCAGCCTTCAGCTATACCCCAAAGAATTTTACGAAAAGGGCCTGTCGGTTATTACGGCCAAGGTGCGTCGCACCCCGCAGGTCTGTTTAAACCCCAATATCAAAACCTGCAACTATGTCAACAACATCCTGGCCGTAATCGAGGGCAACGAAGCCGAGGTGCCGGAAGTGATTATGCTTACCCTTGACGGGAAGGTTTGCGAGTGCAGCGCGGACAATATTTTCATTATCAAGGACGGCACCGTGCTGACCCCGCCTCCCGAGAACATCCTGGTAGGCGTGACCAGAACTATTATCCTGGAGCTCTGCCGAAAGCTGGGCATTACAACCGGTGAAGCGGTTTTCGGTCCCTGGGAAGTCCATTCGGCCAACGAGGTTTTTCTCACCGGCAGCGGGGCTGAAGTCGCTCCCATAGTTCAGGTGGACGGCAAGCGGATTGCAAACGGTCTCCCGGGGCCCCTGACCAAACAACTGCTCGAAGCCTTCCGAGAAGAGGTGTCTAACCCCACCAATAGCGTACCTATCTTCGATCGAGGAGAATCTTAAAGTTGTCGAACGAACACACCCCCCAGGAAGTCTGGTCCCTGATACTCGATAAATGCAGGAACCGTCTCAGCAAGCAAACCATCTCTACCTGGCTTAAGCCCAGTCATGCCCTGTCGCTTCTTGAAAAATCACTGACTGTCGAGCTCAAAAACAAGTTCACCTCCTTCTATGTCGAGCAGAACTACCAGAAGATTATCAATAATATGGCTTCCGAGACACTCGGCAGGTCTTTCGAAGTCAACTTCGTTTTCAAGGATGACAAAAAGCAACAGATGGAGCTCTGGGACATCGCTCTCGGCTCAAAGCCAAAAAAATCAAACGCTGCCACGGAAGATTCCTCCAAGTCAGAAGACGCGATCGGTCCATTTAACGGGATCGCAGGGACCTTGGAAACTCACGGCTCCAGAAGCTGCAATCTCTATATAGGCACTCTGAATCCCCGGTACACTTTCGATAATTTCATCGTTGGTAATAACAGCCAGCTGGCACATGCCGCTGCACTTAGCGTGGCCGATTCCCCCGGGAAGCGCTACAATCCACTGTTTATTTATGGCGGCGTGGGTCTGGGAAAGACACATTTAATGCAGGCTATCGGACACCAATTGCGCAAGAACTCCGGTAAGCTGAAGCTTAAAATCTGCTATGTCTCCGCCGAGGCGTTCCTGAACGAACTGATTGCCGCGATAAAATCAGGGACCATGTCCAAGTTCCGCTACCGCTATCGTAGTATGGATGTACTACTGATCGATGATATCGAGTTCATCTCGGAAAAAGAGGGCACACAGGAAGAATTCTTCCATACCTTCAACACAATTTATGAAAACCAGAAGCAGATAATACTGACCTCCGACCGACCGCCTCGCGAAATCCAACACCTCGAGGAAAGACTTCGCAGCCGATTTCAATGGGGTCTGCTTGCCGATATCCAGCCGCCGGAGTACGAAACCCGCTTTGCCATACTTAAAAAGAAAAGCGAGTCGAGCAAACTTCTTATCCCGGAAGATGTCCTCGAGTTCATCGCCGAAAAAGTTAAAAGTAATGTTCGCCTGCTCGAGGGTTCCCTGCATTATCTGGAGCACTTCTCCAATACCCAGAAAACCGACATAAGCCTCGAGATTGCCGAGAGAATTCTGAAAAATATCTTTGAGCAGGAAGTCAACCTTATCAGCGTTGAAAACATTTTCAAGGTTGTCGGCAATGAATTCGGTGTTCCGCGGGAGGCCCTGCGCTCCCAGAAAAGAAATCGGATTATTACCGAACCCCGCCAGGTGGCGATGTATCTCTGCAAAAGGATGACCAAACTCAGTACCACCGAGATTGCCGAAAAGTTCGACCGTAAAGATCACACCACTGTTCTTCATGCCTGTAAAAAAATCAATCGGCGCCTGGAAGACGACCTCGATTTCGATATAAGGCTAAACTCTATTATCGAAAAAATTAAAAAATAGAAAACGCAAGCCCGATAGAATTTTTCTGCGGTTGTGGATAAAGTGTGAATTGCTGTGGACAAACTCTATTTTTCTTTTCTATTTTTCTCGCCTGTGTTAAAAACCATAATTATCCCTTTACTTTTCCACAGGTTTTATTTTAAATTCTTTCTATTAATTTAAGAAATTTTTGCTTGTTAAGAATTTATCCACATATCCACATTACCTACTACTAGGTACTGTCTTTCTATAATAAAAATATTAACTAACTAACAGAATCTTTAAAAAGGATAATCACTAACCTGAGCGCTTGAGCATAAGGAGGCGAAAGCATGAAAATCAACGTGGCTAAAGAACCCTTGCTCCATGTGGTTACTGCAATAGGTGGTATTGTGCCGACAAAAAGCACTATGCCGGTTCTTTACAATATCCTGATTGAGGCGCAAGACGGACCGGATGGTTTTCTTAAACTGGCCGGCACGGACCTGGACATATCTCTGAGCTACAATATGAAAGCCACCATAGAAAAAGCGGGGGCAATCACCATACCGGCGAAAAAGTTTGGTGAAATCGTACGAGCTCTGCCTGATAGTCCGATAACTATTGAGCAGAGCGGAGACCGGGTAAAGATTGTTTGTGAAAAAAGTAATATCATACTGCCGGGGCTGCCTAAGTCGGACTTCCCGGCCTTTCCGGAAAAATCTTTCGAGGGAGCTTTCAAGATATCGAACACCGTAATGCGTAAACTGGTAACCAAGAGCAGTTACTCGACCGGCCGGGAAGAAGACAGGCAGATACTAAAAGGGGTACTCTGGGAAATAGGCAAAGAAGAACTGTCCATGGTCAGTACTAACGGACACCGGCTGGCCAAAATGACCGTAAAGGAATCACTGGGGGTAAAAGAAGAGATATCGGTAGTCATACCACCTAAAGCTCTGGAATTAGCGGACAGGCTCTGCGATGAAGAAGGCGAATTGGAAGTAGTGTTAGACAAAAACCATATCGGAATTAGAGAGGGCGATGTGGTTATTTTCTCCCGCCTGATAGAAGGAACCTACCCCAACTACGAACAAGTAATCCCGTTCTACAACAACAAGACAGCGATATTAGACACTATCAAGCTAACCGATGCCCTGCGGCGTATGCTTATATTGTCCAATACGATCACCCACAGGATACGCCTGTTTTTCAAGGACAACCAGTTGAAAGTATCGGTTAGTACAGAGGAAGTAGGAGAAGGCGAAGACTCTATGGATGCCGAGTACCAGGATGAAGAGCTGGAAATCTTTTTTAATGGAAACTACTTGATTGATGTACTGAAATATGTCGAAAGCGAACAAGTAAAGATATGCATGGAGACCAACGAATCGGGCATTCTTATTGTTCCTGCTCAAGAGAGCGAAAGCGAGCGCTACCTGGGCGTTATCATGCCGCTCAAGGTTACCGATTAATAGAGATAATTTGATTAGCGGTACATTTTGCTTGGAGAAAAAAGGCTCCAAAAGGAATAATAGTATAAAAATATATATTTAATTATATAGCAATATAAAGCTTATAATTTCCTTGACTTCAAAATACATTTTTATTATCTTTAAAAATAATTGAGATCACGTATTTGCCTGTCAAAGAAGAACTTTGAATATCAATGAACTCAAACTCAGTAATTTCAGAAACATCTCAGAGGCAAATCTAAAGTTCGCCGAGCAGGGGCACTTAATAATCGGCGACAATGGACAGGGAAAGACCAATCTCCTGGAAGCCATACATTTTCTGACAGTCTTCAGATCTTTCAGGCATGCGGCGGACAGGGAATGTATAAGATTCGGCAAAGATTTTTTCTGGCTTTCTGCTTTATGGACGAGAGGGGATGACGTTCCTGAGAAAATCACCGTAGGTTTTAACGGTAGAAGAAAAAAAGTAACCTTATCCGGGAACCTGGCGAAGAATTTGAGCATGGTTTTCGGTAAGTTCAAAAGCGTATTGCTCTCACCGGATGATATCTCAATCATTCAGCAGGGTCCGGCGGTACGAAGAAAGTACCTCGATATCGCACTATCAATAGTTTCGCCGAATTATCTGGTAAGGCTCAAGCGGTATCGCAAAGCCCTGGCGGCCAGGAATTACCTTCTAAAAAGCCGGAAGTTAAACGTAGAGCTTATCCGCCCGTGGGAAGAACAGATGGCCGAGGACGGAGCCTGGTTGATCCTCGAGCGAATTGAATATGTTAAACTCCTTTCTCCTTTGTACCACAGGTGGTACGAAAAATTAAGTCCTGCTGAAAATAGCATTGTAAGCTATAGATGCCGCCTGCTGGAAAGAAAAAGCAGGCAGGTGAAAAATTCTCAGGAGCACTCACGAATAAGAGAGCTCCTTGGTGATGATCTCGCCAGGAATCGCGAGGTCGAAAGATCCAGGGGAGCTACTCTGATCGGACCTCAGACCGATGATTTGAATTTTGAGATCAACGGTCGCAGATTACGTAATTACGGCTCGCAGGGACAGCAGCGCACCGCGGTGATCTGTCTGAAAATGGCCGAAGCGGGCCTGCTTAAGCGACACCACTCTATAAATGCGGTGCTGCTGCTGGATGATATCTTTGCGGAGCTCGACCGAAAGCGATGCGAGAGGCTTCTGGAACGACTGGTGAACAGGCACCAGAGTTTTATCACCGCGCCGGGAAAGGAAGCGATTTTCGATTCACTATCCTATCTGACGGTTAAGTATATCACGGGCGGTGTAATTACAGATGGCTGATAGCTTAAGGCGGCTGCCTCATAACGCCTGGTAACAGATTGATTATCAAAAACTTATAAGCCTGCTTCCGGGTAATGTTCGTGTTTAAAAAAGAGATGCCCAGCCGCATCGATAAACTCATCGATAACCTGCTGGAAGAGATCGCGGAAGAAACACCCTACCGGCCGGAAGCAGTGGCAACTGTCAAAGCCTGGCCGACCGTAGTGCCGGATAGAATATCGGATTTCTCTCGTGCGGTCTCTCTGGTGGACGGCCGCCTGATTGTAGAGGTAACCGAACCGGCATGGAAACAGGAGTTGCTGCTAAACAAAAAAAAGATCATCCGCCGGCTGAACGAACGTATGGGCGCCCAACTTGTGGGAGATATCGTTATTAATGTGAGGAACTATATCAATGGCTAAAATAAACCATACCGAAACAGGAAACTACGAAGCAAGTAATATTCAGGTCCTGAAAGGACTTGAGGCGGTACGTAAACGACCGAGCATGTATATCGGCTCCACCGGCCAGCGGGGACTCCACCACCTGGTTTACGAGGTGGTGGACAATTCCATTGATGAAGCCCTGGCAGGTTTCTGTAGCAAGATAAAAATAGAAATTATGCCTGAGAATAAGATATGCATCACCGATGACGGACGAGGATTCCCGGTGGATAAACACCCCACCGAAAAAATTCCCGGCGTAGAGGTCGCCATGACCATGCTGCACGCCGGAGGCAAGTTCGACCGCAGCTCCTACAAGGTATCGGGCGGACTACACGGAGTGGGAGTCTCGGTGGTCAATGCCTTGAGTGAGTTCCTGGAGGTAGAGGTTCTCCGCGACGGGCAGATACACCACCAGCGCTACGAAAGAGGAATCAAGGCTACCAAGCTGAAAGTTACCGGAAAGACCCCAAAAAGCGGCACCAAGGTAACTTTCAAGCCTGACCCGGAAATTTTCGACACCCTGGATTTCGATTTCGACGGTATGGCGAACCGTTTCCGGGAGCTGGCCTTCCTCAACGCGGGGATCAAGCTGACCTTCGTGGACAGCCGGGAGCAACAGCGCAAGGAGGTCTACCAGTATTCGGGAGGGATCAAGAGTTTTGTCGAGTACCTGAGCGATAAC
>CAZSTM010000254.1:5272-6366 GCA_964609635.1 uncultured Gemmatimonadales bacterium | reverse complement strand
GCAGCATGGCCGCCGATGTGCTGGGAGACGGACGGATCGAGGAGTTCGGCCGCCTGATGAATGTCTCTCACGATGGAGACCGGGTGAGCGCGGCCCAGGGCTCCGAACGCATCCCCTGGCAAAGTACTTTGGAAAGAAAAATCCTGAGCGAGGTGCACGCTTCAGATGAATTCCTCCATCTTCTGCCCGGCGGCTACCGGGTGAGCATGCCCGAAATCGACCACCTGGTGGATATCGCCCTGGGAATCGAGGGAGTACTGGGCGCCCGGCTGACCGGGGCCGGGCTCGGCGGCTGCGTGGTCATCCTGGCGCACCAGCATGCGGTGGGAGAACTGCTGGCCAAACTCGAACGAGACTACTATGCCCCGCGCGGCCGCTCCAGCCAGGCTGAAGTCTGCCGGCCCCTGGCAGGATGCGGGTTCTTCTCGGCACCCGATTGATATAGGGAAGCACTTTCACAATGAGGAACAGGATGGAGTGGATTCTTTGGTTAGCTTTCGTTTTGCTGGCAACCGCGCTTCAATCCGGGTACGGCGCTGACAAGCGGGTTCCCACAGGAGTCACTTTTCACATCCACACAATATTTCGATTAAATAGTTCTGGTGATAACTGGTGCATAACATGGGCTGCGGATAACTCGCAGGTTACCTCGATGTGCGATGGGAACTGGCTGGAAACCAAGTTAGGTTATCATAATCATCTGTATCGTATCATTGGAGACCCGGAAGGCTTTTCGCGCGAAGATATCCCAAATTATCCCCAGTTTGTTGGCGGAAAAGGAGGCTGGTTCGGATACGGAGTTGTTTCGGTGGATGGGTTTCTTTATTCTGTCGTTTCGAAAACACCTGCCCTTCGATGGTCGGGGCCGTTCAGGGGTATCAAACTCCTTGAATCCCCTGACAACGGAAATACGTGGTACCGGGTTGATCGCCACGGAGAAAAGCGAAAGCTCGGGCCGTGGGATGACGCCCGTAATGAAGTCAATGCTGAGGAGATGTTTTTCCTGGAAGAATTCGGCCTTGCTCATCAGAAACAGCAAGCTTACCCTTTTTCCTTTGTTGACTTTGTTAAATGCGGAAAGGCCAACTTGGCGG
>CAZSTM010000254.1:2290-5262 GCA_964609635.1 uncultured Gemmatimonadales bacterium | reverse complement strand
ATTACTTGTACATCTACTCGCCTGAGGGTGCTCACGCTCACAAATTACTTTTAGCCAGAGTTCACAAGGACAGCATCGGGATACGAAGCTCCTGGGAATATTTTGTTGAGTATGATGGCAGTAAGGCTGTTTGGACCTCCGACATCCGGCGGCGCGGCTACGTGCATGAGTTTCTTGAGAAGAGCGCCGACGGTAATTACTTTGGCTGGTATTCGTGGCTGCCTTCGGTGGTATGGAACCAAGGTCTTAGGCTATATCTTATGGTCAATGGCGGCACTTATGCTGGAAAGAATATGACCTCCTCGGATGAGGATTACTACGACAGTTGGATGCACACGCGAACGGGCAGTCTCGGGTTCTGGTATTCTGAGAACCCTTGGGGTCCCTGGCACAGGTTTTTCTACACTGATTACTGGCAGGCCGATAAACAGACAAACCTCACCTACCAACCCAAGCTGTCGCCTAAATGGATCAGCGAGGACGGCAGGGATATGGTGTTGATCTGGTCCGATGCCATGAAAAACTCGGAGGGAAAATCCCATACTGTTAATTATAAATGGAATCAGATGAAAATAACGATACAGACGGAATAGTGGACTACACTCATTGATATGGACAGATTAACACAGGAATAAATAAAATGGATTTCGAAAAACTTTACAGTTCCTCGGGCGGCAGGCTTACAAGCAGCAAAATCCGCGAGTTGATGAAACTTATCGGCACTCCCGGAATCATTTCCATGGCGGGCGGACTGCCGGACCCGGAGCACTTCCCTTTCGAAGAGATCCGCCGGATTATGGATAGTTGGGATGAGGGCAAAAGGATCGCGGCCCTGCAGTATGGCCCCACCGGGGGATACCCGCCGATGCTCGAGAGCGTGGCCCGTTATCTCTCGGTCTCGGGGGTGGACACCCAAGGACAGACTATCCTGCCCACCACCGGAGCCCAGCAGGCCATCCAGCTTCTGACCCGGGTTTTCTGCGACCCCGGGGATGTGGTAATAGTGGAAGCTCCCACCTTTATCGGGGCCCTGGCGGTCTTTATCAGCTACGGGGTGGAACTGGCAGGGGTGAGGATGGATGATCAGGGCATGGTTACCGCGGAGCTGGCGGAAAGAATTGAAAACCTTATATCACAGGGCAAGCGGGTTAAGTTCATCTATACCAACCCCACTTTTCAGAACCCCTCCGGGATTACCATGTCCCAGGCCCGCCGGGATGAGCTCTACGAGATCTGCCGCCGGTTCTCCCTGGTGATTATCGAGGATGACCCGTACTACGAGCTTTATTTCGAGGGTTCACCGGCCGATTACCGTAACTTGAAAAGCCGGGATGCAGACAACCGGGTCATCCTGGTGAACACCTTCAGCAAGATCCTCTCGCCGGGCTTGCGCCTGGGCTGGATGACAGGCCCGTCCGAGGTGGTGTCCCGCTGCGAGCTGGCCAAGCAGGGCGTGGATGCCTGCAGCAGCAGTCTCGGCCAGGTGATCGCGGCGGATTACCTGGATTCCGGGGCGGTAAAAACCTACTGCGCCAAGATGCGGCCGATCTACGCCGAAAAGTGCAAGGTCATGCTCGAAGCTCTGAGCTCCGGGATGCCCGAGGGGGTTAGCTGGTCTCATCCTGCGGGCGGGTTTTTTATCTGGGTCGCATTGCCGGAGGAACTCGACAGCGAGGCCCTGCTGGTCGAAAGTATCGAGAACAAGGTGGCTTTTGTCACCGGTGAGCCTTTCCACGTGGACGGCAAAGGCGCCAACAAGCTGCGCCTGGCTTTCAGCAACAGCACCCTGGAGCAGATCACCGAGGGGGTCGGCAGGCTGGCTAAAACCGTGCGGGGCATGATGTAGGGTTTTTCTGAATAAAAATAAACTTTGAAAATAAAATATTGCTATCACTAAAAAAAATGTTCATAGTGTAACCAATATCTAAAAAAGGTTGATATTATGGACAACTTTGGTGACTTTAAAAATACATTTTACAATTATATTAAAACTTTTTTTAAAAAAATTGTACAACTTAATTTTCTGAAAGATTTTCATATAAAATTGTACAAATTTTTTAAGTGGATTTTAATTGATTTTTCTGGTGGACGTGCCATATGGTACAAAATAAGACCGCCTCTTGATTCTGAAATTAAAAAAGAACGTAAACCTCCCACCTTTTTTCTATGGTTTCTTACTATTCATACAGCACTCTACGGGGTCGCTACACAGAACTATGTAAACCGTGACAATGAGATTAGAAATCTAAAACTCGATATTACAACACAATTAGCAACTCCTTATTATAAAAGAGCTTTAAACCGCATTCCTGATGTTCAGGCTATGAAATGTCCACAGAAGCCGAAATTCATATCAAGAGTCGGTTTTATTTTATACCCTAATAATTTTTCTGTTATTATTTCTTTATTTGGAGAAGAAACAAAACACTTTCAGATAGTAAATGATTTAAAAAAATATGTTGAAGATTTTAAAGATTCTCTTTCTTCAGTTAATCTTAGCGGTGCTGACCTCAGTGGTATTGACCTTAGTAGTGCTAATTTAGTTAGCGCTAAAATAGATTCTACTGACTTAACTGGAGCTAATCTAAAAGGAGCCCAGCTAAATTCATCTAAAATAACTGGTGCGATATTAAATGATGCAGACTTAACTAATGCTGATCTAAGTTACACAGATTTAAGATTTGTTGAACTTAGTGGTACAATATTAACTAATGTTAAATTAAAAGGTGCAAAACTAAATGAAAATAATCTCAAAATGGCGATACTAAGTGGTAATACTCTCCGTAATATCGACATAAGTAATCTTGACCTTAGGAAATCTAATTTAAAAAATTCGGATATGAGTGGGGCAAATCTCCAAGGAGCTAATCTCAGCGGTGTGGATCTTAGTGGTGCAAATTTAGATTCAACTGATTTAAGTATGTCAAACTTAAGTAGTGCAAACTTAAGTTATACAAAACTCAATTTTGCAA
>CAZSTM010000254.1:0-2280 GCA_964609635.1 uncultured Gemmatimonadales bacterium | reverse complement strand
ACTAATTAATACCAATATACATTTAGCACAACTAAGGGGTAGTAGTTTTAAAAATACAAATTTTAGTAATCTTGACTTAAGAAATGCAGATTTTAAAAGTGCCGATTTCCGTGGTTCTAAACTTAATGGTTCTAATCTAAGTGGTATCGACCTTAGTGGTGCCAGCCTAATTGCTGCCAGCCTTGATTCTGCTAACCTAAGCAGGGCCAATCTAAGTAGAGCAGACCTTAGTTATGCAAAACTCAATTATGCTAACCTTAATGATGCTAAACTCAGAGATAACAATCTTCATTTAGCTGAACTTAGTGGTAACACCTTGAGGAATACAAATCTCAGAGGCCTTGACCTTAGAAATGCCAACTTTAAAAAGGCTGACCTTCAAGGTGCTGACCTTCAAAGTTCTATTCTCAAGAATGTAGACCTTAGTGGTGCAAATCTAAAGGATGCCAAATTACAAAAGGCAGACCTAAGTTTGACCATCCTAAGTGATGCAAACTTAAGTAGAGCTGATTTTAGCGGTGCCGATTTTAGCAATGCAGTTCTTAAAAATACAGTAATAAAAAATGCCATATTAAAAAAAGCTATACTCACCGATGTAGACTTGAGCGGTCTTGATTTAACTGGAGTTGATTTAAGTGGTGTTGACCTAAGAAAAACAACATTTAAAAATGTAATACTTAATGGTGCAATTTTAAAGGATGCTATACTTTCAGGTTTGGACCTGAGTGAATTTGACTTTAGTGATGTTGATCTAAGTGGGGCTGACCTAAGCAATACAATATTAAAAAATGTTAAATTCAAGGGTGCAATATTAGAAGGTATAAAATTAAAAAATGCGAACCTTAATAACTATATTTTTATTGGGTATAACTTAAGGAATGTTGACTTAAGTTATGCTAATCTTAAGAAAGCTAATTTTACTGATGTCAACTTTTTTAAGGCCAAACTTATAGGGGCTGATCTGGATGGAGCTATTTTCGAAGGCGCGGATTTAAGTTTTGCTGACCTCAGCAAAGCGAAAGACATTGATGCAGCACAACTTCGTAAAGTAAAAAATTTATATGGTTCTAAGTTGCCTACAAAAGAGTTAGACGATTGGTTTAAACAATGGATGGCTCAGTTATACATAAAACCCATTAAATAGTGATAAAGAAATATAATTTTTAAAATTTCTAACCAGGAGGGAATCAACCATGGGCGACATACTAGCCAAGTTCAAGGACATGGCCCGTAAAGAGCGCAGAACAGTGGTGCTTCCGGAATCGACCGAGGAACGCATGCTTAAAGCCACCCAGGTAATCCTGGCAGAGGGGATCGCCGGGGTTATCCTGCTGGGAGACGAGGACGATATCATGGATGCGGCCAGCCGCGCGGGTGCGGATATAAGCGGCGCCAGCATCATTCCTCTGGCCGATACTGCTCAGGCCAGGGAGTTGGCGGTCAAGCTCTATGAGCTTCGCAAGCACAAGGGTATGACAGAGGACCAGGCGGTCGAGACCCTGAGATTGCCCATGTACTACGCGGCCATGCTGGTCAAGGAGGGCCTGGCGGACGGTTACCTGGCCGGGGCGCAGAACACCACGGGCAACACTCTCAAGCCCGCGCTGCAGATAATCAAGACCCGGCCGGGGATCAAGACAGTCTCCAGCTACTTCCTGATGGTGCACCCGGACAAGCGCTGGGGAGTGGAGGGGTCTCTGTTTTTCGCCGACTGCGCCCTGGTGCCCGATCCGGATGAGCAGCAGCTCGCCGAGATCGCCATCGCCACCGCGGACTCGTTCAAGACCATGCTGGGTGCCGAGCCCCTGGTGGCCATGCTGAGCTTCTCGACCAAGGGCAGCGCCGACCATCCGCTGGTGGACAAGGTGGCGGCGGCCACCGAACTGGTGAAAAAGCAAAGGCCGGACATCCAGGTGGACGGCGATCTGCAGGTGGATGCGGCGATAATCGAGTCGGTGGCCGCCAAGAAAGCGCCGGAAAGCCCGCTGGCCGGTAAAGCCAACGTGCTGATATTCCCGGACCTTAATTCGGGGAACATCGCCTACAAGTTGGTACAGCGCCTGGCGGGCGCCGAGGCTGTCGGCCCGGTGATCCAGGGCATCGCCAAACCGGTCAACGACCTGTCGCGCGGCTGCTCGGTTCAGGACATCGTGAACGTGGCCGCTATCACGGCGATCAGCTAGTGCAATGACAAGTTTGATTTGAAGTGAAGAATTTTTAACCAGTCTATTCCTAATTTAGGCTGTAGGCTATAGGCTGTGGGCTTTAGGCTTAATGTTA
>CAZSTM010000253.1:0-6392 GCA_964609635.1 uncultured Gemmatimonadales bacterium | reverse complement strand
GGGACGACTGCGACCAGGAAACCCCCAACACCCAGATTTCGGTGATGGAATACTCGGACGGTAAGATAATCCAGCTCGAGGTGCGCGGCCTGTACAGCAACTCGGAGGAGAATATCAGGCAGGGCGAGTTCTTCTACGGCTCGAAGGGCTGGATGAAATTGGGCGGCAGCAGCTGGGAAGTTTACTACGGCACAGACAAGGAACCCGCTGAAAAAATGGGAAGAGACGAGGCCAGGGCCCAGGCGGAAAAATTAGACCGGCGCGGCTCCGGCGGCGGGGGCCACTTCCAGAATTTCATCGACTGCATGCGCTCTCGCCGGCGGGAGGATCTGGCCGCGGATATTCTCGAGGGACATCTGTCCACTTCCATGTGCCACTTGAGTAACATCGCCTACCGCACCGGAAGGACCGTGGTTTTCGACTCCGCCACCGAGACTTTCATCGGGGATGATGAGGCTGATTCCCACCTGAGCAGGGAATATCGATATCCCTATGTAGTGCCCGAGAAGGTATAAGGCCGGTTTGTCGAGAACCTGGAGTCCGCCAGGTAAAAGAAAAGCCCTCTTCTGAAGCGAAAAATGCTCGAAGAGGGCTTTTTTATGTCTTTTTAAGCCCCATTCAATTCAGGTTCTTTGGTGGAAGCGCTCGATAGCCTCCCCGGCGGGCTTGCGGGTGAACTTGCTGACTGCAAACAGGGCTGCAACGTTGACCATGAAACCCCAGAATCCGTAGTGAATCCCCAGGGGGCTGCGGCCGAATGCTCCGATACCGAAGACCTCCGGCATGAAAGTCACCAGCAGTGCAACCATGCCCAGTACGATGCCGGTCACCGTGCCGGACCGGGTCGCACCCTTCCAGTAGAGCGGCCCGATCAGCGAGGGGAACATCTGCATGGAGACCGCCATGGAGATCATCCCCAGCATGAAAATCATGCCGATATCGGGCAGCAGGGAGATCCAGAGAGCCACGATGCTGGCCGCGGTGATCACCGTGCGTCCCACCCAGACCATTTCCCGCTGGCCGGCCCTGCCCCCGGGCCGCAGGAACCGCTTGTAGATATCGTTGGTGATCAGGGCGCTCAGGGCGTGCAGGTTACCGTTGGCCGTGCTCATGGCCGCCGCCATGATGGTGGTGACAAAAAAGCTGGCCAGAACCAGGGGCAGGTATTTTTCCAGGATCACCAGGTAAACCGTATCCGCCTTTTCGAGTCCCGGAAACAGCACTCTTCCCCCCAGGCCGATGAAAGTGGTGCCGAAAAAGTAGCAGGCGGTAAGCACCACCGCGAAGATGATCATGCTTTTGCGCAGGGCATCCGGCCCCTTGGCGCTGTAATAGCGCATCCATTGGCCCGGCGAGGCCATGGTGCCGAAACTGGCCACCAGCACGAAGGTGAATATCATGGTCACCGGGAACATACCGGCCGGACCGGGCAGGGTGATAAATTCTCCGGCCGGATGCTCGGCACTGGAGACCGCGGCCGTCTGTTCGAACAGGCCGGTCACCCCGCCGAGGATAAAGATAGTGATAATCCCGCCGACCAGCATGCCGATCACCAGCAGGCCTCCCTGGAACACATCGGTCCAGCAGACCGCCCTCATGCCGCCCATGATCGTATAGATCATGGTTATCGAGGCCAGCAGCACCGCGCCGAAAGTATGGGTGGAAAGGGAAAAAGAGCCGAAAGAGATTTTACCCCCGGCAAGCGAGAAAAACCCCAGGTGCACGTCACTGCTCCTGGTGATTACCTCGAAGAGGTAGCCCCCGCCCTTGAACTGGATCACCGCGTAAGGAATGACGTAGATAAAACCCAGCAGGGCGATCAGCACTCGCAGGGTGTCGCTGCCGTAGTAGTCGGCAATCAGGTCGCTGGGGGTGATATAGCCGTGGCGCTTGCCCAGAGACCAGAGGGGCTTGCCGATAATCCAGATAAGTGCGCCGCAGATCGGCACATTTAGCATGAAAAAGACAAAGCCGATCCCGCCCGTGTAGAGCATGCTCGGCGCGCCCAGCATGGCAAACGAGCTGAAAAAGGTTGCCATGATCGCCAGCGCCGTAACCACGTAGCCCTGGCTGCGTGCCGAGATGTAATAGTCATCCGCGGTCACCCGGCCGCGCCACCAGGCGTAGATGCCGATCCCGAAAGTTATACTGAGGTAGAGAAATATTACGATCAAGGGTGTCATCAGCCGGCCTCCTCTGTTTTGCTGGAGGACTCCGGCGGTAAAACTTCGGATTCTACCTCATGGCGCCAGATTTTGAAATAGGCATAGAGTATCAGGCCGATCTGTACGATCGCCCAACCCAGCCCCCATAGATAAAGCAGCGGGATTCCCGCCACCATCGCAGGCCGGTTGACCAGCAGGACTCCGGGGCCGTTACTCATCAGATAAGATGCCGCAAAAAGCAGCAGCAGAATGCGCAACAGCTTCTTGTTCTTTGCCTGGTTCGCATTGTTCATAGTGGGGCATACTCCGGATAAAGAAGAGGCAGGTGTTGGGTTTTTCGGCTGACACCCGCGCATCAAAACGAGAGGGGTGATTCCCGGAAACGAATTTAAAATAACCCTTTCGCCGTCTTTATCAAGATTTTTAGCTCTCGCGCCGTGTCGAACGGCCGGGGCCTGACGCCGACAAGCTGCGCAAATTCTCTTTCGCACTTGCCTGCCCTGTAATTATCCTGTATTTTCACCGGTAACGGCGAAGAATCCGATTACCGAATCCCGGCATCTAACCCCAAGCTGACAAGCCAAGGTCCGAGTCTATGTCCTCGAAAAATTTTATCACTGTTCCCGGTTTTCTCCTGCTGGTTCTGGGAACTTCTTGCGCCCGCATGGGCGCTCCGCCCGGCGGCCCCGAGGACACCGAGCCTCCGCGCGTGGCCGTGGTGGTACCTGCGCCCGACAGCACCGGCATCCAGGGGGATGCACAAATCGAGATTACTTTCAGCGAAAAGGTAAAAAAACCCGAGGCCGAGCGTTTGATCGGCCTCAGTCCTCCGGCGGGCAGGCTGTATTTCAAATGGAAAGCCAACCGGGTGCGGATTCGACCCCAGCACCGGTTCCGTCGGGACCTGACCTACCGTCTGACAATCCAACCGGGGCTTACAGACCTGCACCGGGTGAAAAACGACAGCTCTTTTACCAGCTATTTCGCCACCGGACGGCATTTCGCTCCGGGACGGATCGAGGGCACGGTTTCATACAAAGATACCCTGATGGCCCAAGCGCTGCTTTTTGCGGTATCGCTCGAGGACACCTCGCTGGTTTTCGACACCGAAACCGATTCGGCCGGAAGCTACCTGTTTCCCTATCTGCCCTATGGCGAATACCGCCTGAGGACTTTCCGGGACAAGAATCGTAACGCAGCCTTCGATTATACCCGCGAGGAGGGAGCGGACAGCCTGGTCAGCTTGATTTTCGATCCGCTGAAAATTAACTTCCAGCTTGTTTTGGCCGATACCACGGCTCCTTTCATAGGGTCGGTTTCGACTCCGGATTCGCTCACCGTGGCGCTGGCTTTCGATGACCCGCTGGACAGTGCGCGGGGAATCGCTGAGGCCGAAATCGTGCTGAGAACTCCGGACAGCCTGGGCCGGGCCGTGGGTGTGGATTCGGTCTGTCTCGACACCACGGACCGGCGAAAAGTGATTCTGCATCTGGCTGAGCCGCTGGCTGCCGGGCAGTCGTACCATGTCCGGGCATCGGGTGTGGTAAACTGTGCGGGACTGACTGTGCTGCCCGGCCGCAACAGCCGTAATTTCCGCTACGAACCCGCTCCGGGAACAGGCAAGCCGGAGTGAGAGCGAAGGAGCTAATAATCGCAAAAATTCTTATACTCCCGTACTTCACGCAGCCGGTAGCCTGCCGGCACGCCACGAAGCTTCTGCTCGGTATGGCACTGGTCCTGAGTTCCGCCCTGCGCCCGCAGGCCGGCCTGGCCCAATGGCTGCACTATGCCAACCGCAACCAGGTGCGGGCCGTAGAATTCGATGCCGGCAGCAGCGCTCTATGGTACGCTACCGGCGGCGGCCTGGTGCGCCTGGACCTGGAGCGCAATCTCTACCAGGAGTTCGGCAGGAGCGAGGGCCTGCCCTGCGCCGGGCTGACCGGCCTGGTCATCCTGCCCGACGGCAGGCTCCTGGCCGGCACCGCAGATATGGGTATATGCCTGCGCACTGCGAGCGGCAGGTGGGTCGGCGCGGGAGTGTTTGACGGTCTGCCTGATGACAGGGTATACTGCCTGGTACCGGCTGCATCGACAAATGCCGCCAGTCCGCCGGGAGTCTGGGTCGGCACCGAGCGCGGTGCGCGAAAAATGACAGTGGGCGCGGACTTCCTGGAGCCTGAGCGCGGAAGCAGTGTCATCCTGGAGAACTATGCTATCTACGATGTGGCGGAAATACCCGGAGGCTCGGTCTTTTTCGCCACCTCCTCAGGTCTCTGGCGTATGGAGACTACCGGTAATTTCGCCTACTACGGCAGAGAAAACGGTCTTAACGCGCTCGAGGTGACAGATGTGGAACCGGGCCCCGGTGGCGTAGTGTACCTGAATGCCGACGGCTTCTTGCAGCGACTGTCCGCCGGCAGCATCCAGGATGTTCCGGCCCCTTTCGTGGCCTATCGCGTAATGGACCTTCGTTTACTGGACAGTCCCGACGGAGAGGTTCTGACGGCGGCCGCAGGCCGGAAGGTGCACTTTCTCGCCGCGAACGGACAGTGGTCCTCCGGGCCGGAGCTTGACCAGACTCCTTTTGTGATCGGCCCGATGGTCGGGGAAAGCCCCGCAGTGGGTACGGACGGTTCAGGGATTTTCTGGCCGGCCGGTGATCAGGCGGATGTTTATCAAAACCTGAAAATACCCGGGCCGCTGTATAATCTGCTTACCGCGGTGGCGGTGGACAGCCGCGGTACGGTCTGGATCAGTAGCGCCGCGGACGGCTTGCCCTTTGACAAAGTGGGCCTGAGCCGCTTTGACGGGCAATCCTGGACTCACTTTACTGAATCCAACAGCCCGCTGATTTACAACCTGATCAGCACCATAGATATAGCTCCCGATGACCGGGTTTACCTGGGTACCTTTTTCGGTCCCACCATCGGCGCAGGCGGGATAAACATCCTCGACGACGGCGGCACGGCCGAGCCCGCCGAGGACCGTTGGGAAAGCTACATCGCCAATGAATGCGAACTTTCCACCGGAGTGATCCGTGGGGACATCGCTTTCGACACACACGGGGGAGCCTGGATCGGCAGCCAGTTCAACTTTGATCTGCCGGGAGGGCTGGAGTATTTTGACCCGGAGGAACGGGTTTTTTTCAGTTATTCCGAGCAATTGGCCGAACGCAATGTGCGCGCAGTTGCGGTAGATGGACTCAAAAACGTGTGGATCGGCTACCTGAACCGGGGCCTGGCAGTCATTCCCGGCGGCCGGGGCGGCGCTTACCAGGTGCGCCAGGTCGAGAGTTTTACCCAGGCACTCCGGGGAGAAACCGGTGTCCTGGACCTGGCGGTGGACCGGGTCAACCGGCTGTGGATTGCCACCGGCGGCAAGGTGGTCTTGCTTAATTTCCAGGAGGATGCCCTCGACGAGGAAAAGTTTGTCTATCAGGAAATAAAGCCTCCCTCCTATGCCGGGTTCTCTGTCAATTCGATAGTGTTCGAGGACCTTACGGCAGCCTGGTTCGGCACGCGCAGCGGTATTTTCCGCCTGGAGCTGGCTAGCGATCACTGGACTGTTTTCAACCGGGCCAACAGCCCGCTGGCCGCGGATGAGGTTTCCGAGCTGTTCCTGGACGGGACTCGCGGGGTTCTCTGGGCGGCGACCTCCGAAGGCTTGAGCGCCCTGTCGCTGGCGGAAGCATCCGCATCCGGCGCGTCAGCGGCCAAGCTGGTTATACGCCCCAATCCCTGGCATCCTATCTCGGAAGGACTGCTGAGCATTTCCGGCATCCCCCGTTACAGCAGAGTCACCATCCTGACAGTCAGCGGCGAGCCGGTTCGCCGGTTCGACCCGAGGGATACGATCAACCGGCTGCTTTTCTGGGACGGAACCAACCAGCACGGTGCTCCCTGCGCCAGCGGGGTTTACCTGATTCAGTCCGAATCTCCGGAGGGCCAAAACGCATCCGGCAAGGTGGCGCTGATCAGATAGCGCGAAAATCTTATGCCCTCCCCCCAAGTTGTCTTTACAGAAACGGTGGTACTTCGATGACCATTGAGGATTATCCTCTCTCTGCGGTCGAGCCTTCCAGGTGGCACGAACTTCTCGAAGCCTCCGGCTCTACCAGCCCATTCTGCCGTTATTCCTGGCTCAGATTAATTCAGGAAGCTTATCCTCAGTGGCGGGCAGGCCTGATCCTGGCCGAGCAAGGCGGTCGACTGACAGGCGGCCTTCCTT
>CAZSTM010000252.1:0-6403 GCA_964609635.1 uncultured Gemmatimonadales bacterium | reverse complement strand
TTCGTGAGGGGGGGCGCACGGTTGGCGCCGGCGTGGTGACCGAGATTATCGAATAACCCTAATCCAGGTTGTTTAAAAAAGTTAATCTCATTTTTAATAACTATCTAATCCACAGCTTAGGCAGAAATAAAAACAGATAAAATATGTCGTTGTATTTGTGGTGATGAAGGTTCATCGGTACCGGTCTTTTTTAATACCGGTGCTTTGTCTTTTAAAATCTGTTAAATCTGTGGATTGTTGAAATGAGGGGATTCTTGCAATGCGGGTTAAGATTACGCTGGCCTGTCAACAATGCAAAAGCAGGAATTATTACCTGACAAAGAACAAGAAGCTGCATCCCGATCGGATTGGATTCAGGAAGTACTGTCCCAGGTGCAATGCACATACCGAGCACAAGGAGACTCGCTAGCCGGTAGGTGTTAAGTTTTGAGTGCAGGCCAGTAGCTCTAACGGCTAGAGCACCGGACTCCAAATCCGGGGGTTGGGGGTTCGAATCCCTCCTGGCCTGCCAGTGATTCTTACGAATTAATAACCAGAAGCAGGTTCATAATGGCAAACCATGCGGAAAAGGCTCGTCTGGAATTTGCAAAAATCGACAAGCTGATAATGTTCCTCAAAGATGTACGCGGTGAGGTGGTCAAGGTAACCTGGCCCGGTCGGGAAGAGGTCAAGAGCGCAACCTTGGTGGTTATCATCGTCTGTATTTTCGTGGCCATGGTTATCTGGCTGATAGATTCGGTTATCAAATTGGGTGTTGAATCTATCTTTTAAAGAAGGCCTTGAAAACACGTCTTCCGGCGGCACATGTTGGTGTCGCTGAATTGTGCAAATTTTAAATCTGCGCAATTTGAAAGGCTTGCACTTTGTTTTTTCGGGCAAGCCGTAGAGAAAAAAGCCGGTAAGTTTTTTCACATCTACATGAAATGAATTTTTCCGGTCGGTCGGCGCAGCTTTCAAGTCGCCTGATCCTAATCTCAAGTGGAAAGTGTCGATGGAAGAATACAAATGGTATGTCCTCCAGGTTTACTCGGGACACGAGAATAAAGTAAAAAATCGCCTGGAAAAGCTGATTGCCGAGTTCGAGGGTAGTGAGTCCGGCTCCAAGATCAAGGAGGTCATGGTGCCGATGGAAGAAGTTACCGAGCTGAAAAACGGCAAGAAAGTAAAAATTCAAAAGAAGCTCTATCCGGGTTATATCATGATCAACATGATCCCCAGCGAGGAGACCCTGCACATGCTGAACAACATCCAGGGGATCATAAAGTTCGTCGGCGGCGGTGTAAAACCCCATCCTCTGCGCGAGAGGGAAGTTAGCAAAATCGTTCATCGGGAGGAAAGACCGGCGGCAGGCCCGGCCGTCGATGAGGAAATGCCGTACAAAGTCGGCGACTATGTGGAGGTGGTGGACGGCCCGTTCACCCAGTTTAACGGCAGGATAGAAGAGGTGTTCCCGGAAAAGGGTAAAGTCAAGGTGGTGGTGAGCCTTTTTGGACGGCCCACTCCGCTCGAGCTCAATTATCTCCAGCTCAAACCGTTGTAGCAGTCGTCATGAGACTGTGGCTCTGTCGGTAAAAATGAAAATATTTTGGGCGAGGCATGCCTCGCCCCTACGATGTCATAAGCGTTTTTTCATGGTTAATTTAATCCCGTAGGGGCGACCGATCGGTCGCCCACATGTAGGGACACAGGGCAGGGCTCGCAAGCGAATGCGCCGCGAGTGGAGCGGATGGCTGTGTCCCTGCGAAGGTGATTACCCAAACCATGGAAAAAGGCCCTATCGGGGATTTATTTTTCGTACTTAGAGTTGATGGGAGTACCAAGGTGGCAAAAAAAGTCATAGGATTTATCAAGCTGCAGGTGCCGGCGGCGCAGGCGAATCCCGCCCCGCCGGTAGGTCCCGCCCTGGGCCAGTACAGCGTGAATATCATGGAGTTCTGCAAGGCGTTCAACTCCAAGACACAGAACCAGGCCGGAACGATCATCCCGGTGGAGATCACGGTTTACGCGGACCGTTCCTTTTCTTTTATTACCAAGACTCCCCCTGCGGCCGTGCTGATCAAGCAGGCCGCCAACCTGGCCAAAGCCAGCGGGGAGCCTAACAAGGAGAAGGTGGGCAAGATCACCACGGCCCAGGTCGAGGAAATAGCCAGAACCAAAATGCCGGACCTGAACGCCGCATCTTTGGAGACAGCCGCCAGCATGATTCGCGGCACGGCCCGTTCCATGGGCATCGAAGTGGAAGATTAACGTTTAGAATCGATGGGGAGTCATGAGTAAAAAAGGCAAAAAATATTCAGCTGCGGTTGAGAAAATAGACAGCCAAAGCAGATGTTCGATCGAGGAGGCCGTGGCCAAGGTCAAGGAGACCGCTTATGCCAATTTCGATGAGACAGTGGAGGCCGCCTTTCGCCTGGGAGTCGATCCGCGGCATGCCGACCAGGTGGTACGCGGCACCGTGGTTTTGCCCCACGGCATCGGCAAGAGCCTCCGGGTGCTGGTGATCACCCAGGGCGAAAAGATCACCGAAGCCGAGGAAGCCGGGGCGGATTATGTCGGCGGCAAGAATTTTATCGACAAGATCGCCGAGGGCTGGCTCGAATTCGATACCGTTATCACCACCCCTGATATGATGGGACAAGTGGGTAAGCTCGGTCGCATCCTGGGTCCTCGGGGCCTGATGCCCAACCCGAAAAGCGGTACGGTCACTTTCGAGGTGGGAAAAGCGGTCAAGGAAGCCAAAGCCGGCAAAATCGAGTTCCGGGTGGACAAAACCGGCAATGTTCATGCACCGATCGGCAAGCTGAGTTTCGAAAACGAAAAACTTAACGAGAACTTGAAAGCTCTGGTCGAGACTATCATCCGGGCCAAGCCGCCGACAGCCAAAGGTGTGTACCTGCGCAATATCACGGTGAGCAGCACCATGGGTCCGGGTGTGAAGTTGGACGTAAACCTTTACAAATAACCAAATCGGAGAATAACCCACAGCGGAAATATCACTCGAACTCAAAAGAGTTTTTATCGTCAAGGGAGTTTTCATCACCATGCTCAGAAAAGAAAAACAGGCGGTGGCCGAAGATTTGAAAAAGAGAATCGAAGGCGCCACAAGCATATTTCTGGCCGATTTCACCGGCATTAATGTCAAGGAAATCACCGAACTTCGGAAAGATTTCAGGCAGTCCAACGTCGAGTACCTGGTGGCCAAAAACACCCTGATCAAGCGCGCCTTGCTCGACAGCCCGCTCAAGGGAATCGGCGACTACCTCAGCGGGCCCACATCCCTGGTGCTCACCCCCGACGAGGGAATTGCCGCCGCCAAGATTATCAACAATTTCTCCAAAGAGCACGACTCGGCTCTGGAGGTCAAGGCGGCGGTGGTGAACGATAAGATTGTGGACGGCTCAATGGTCAAAAGCCTGGCCGGCCTCCCCGGCAGGGAAGTGCTGTTGTCCAGGCTTCTGGGGAGTTTTAATTCTCCCCTGAGCGGGCTTGTTTATGTTTTGAGCGGAACTGTCGCTCGTGTCGTTCAAGTGCTGGATCAAATCCGGCAGGTTAAGCAATCGCAACAAGAGAATAAATAGGCTCTTTTCTTTTAACACTTGTTTTAAGGAGGAATTGCAATATGGCAACGGAAACTCTCAGCAAGGATTCCATTATTTCGGCAATCGAAAAGATGAGTGTCCTTGAACTGAACGAACTGGTCAAAGAACTGGAGGAGCGTTTCGGTGTTACCGCAGCCGCTCCGGTAATGGCCGCCCCTGTCGCCGGAGGCGCAGCAGCCGCCGGGGAGGCGCCCGCAGAGGAGCAAACTGAATTCGATGCCGTGCTTACCACTGTGGGCGACAAGAAGATCCAGGTCATCAAAGCTGTCCGTGAGTTGACCAGCCTGGGTCTCAAGGAAGCTAAAGATCTGGTGGATAATCCCGGCAAGCCGATCAAGGAAGGCGTTTCCAAGGAAGAGGCCGGGCAGGTCAAGGCCAAGCTGGAAGAAGTCGGCGCAACCGTGGAGATCAAATAAGTTACCGGCGTATCAAGAACTAATCCTGGGAGATTTCGTTCCCGGGTGCCTCATTAGCAGTTTCGACTGCCGTTATTAACCTTGGTTATAAACGTTTAAGGGGAGGTTTTTTCAGGAAGATTCAAGGAGTTCTTGATTTTTTCCCTTTGGGGCCCACTGAGAAATGGCCCGAGAAATCATCTTGCCGAACAGTGGGGGGACTTTTGAAGGTAACCTTAATCATCACAGGCTGCTCGAAATCGGTTGTCCGGCCATGCCACCCGGACATTCGAGTGAACGACTGTTATATACGGTCGGCTCAAAGACATCCCCCTGCCCGACGGCGGTTACTGGGTAAAGCGGATCTGGAAGGAGCCTTACTCTAAGGCTTTGATCTTAAAATCGATCCGCTTTATTGTCGGTGCCATAAAAAAATTTAGGAGAACGGTTTATTCATGCGTAAAACTCAGGGCAAGACCATCTCTTTCGCAAAGCTCAAACGACCGATCGAAATGCCCCACATGCTGAGTGTACAGACCCAGTTTTTCGATCTGTTGATGCAGAGGGATGTGCCTCCGGAAAAAAGGAAGAATGTGGGGCTTCAAGCCGTTTTTAAAGATGTTTTCCCGATTGACGATTTCCAGGACAACTACACCCTGGAGTTTGTCAGTTACTCTCTGGGTCAGCCCAAGTACACGGTGGAAGAGTGCCAGGAGAGGGACATGACTTATGCCATCCCGCTTAAGGCCACCTTGCGGTTGATCTCGAAAGAAACGGTCGGAAATCAGAAGAAAATCAGGGATATTATCGAGAAGGAAGTTTTCCTGGGCGAGCTGCCGCTGTTGACCGATCTCGGCACTTTTGTAATCAACGGCGCCGAGCGGGTGGTGGTCAGCCAGCTCCACAGGTCTCCCGGCGTGATTTTCGAGGAAACGACCCACACCAACGGCCAGCGCCTCAATTCCGCCCGGATTATTCCTTTCCGCGGTTCCTGGGTCGAGTTTACCGTGGACATCCACGACACCGTGTACGTCCACATCGACAAGAAGAAGAAATTTCCGGCCACCACGCTGCTGCGCGTGCTGGATTTTCCGGAAGACCGGGACATCCTCGGTCTGTTCTTCAAGAAGACCGCCATCGAATTGAAAGAACTGGCGGGCAAGGGCAAGAAAAAACGCGATCTTTCCATCGGATACCTGCTGGCCGAGGACATGGTCGATGAAAAATCGGGCGAGATAGTAGCCGAGAACGGCACCGAGCTCAACGCCCAGCTCGTTAAGCAGTTGATAGCCGGGAATCGGAAGAAGATAGAAGTCTATACCTCCAAGCACAAGAATCTGGAGAACAAGATCATCAAGAACACCCTGCGACGGGACAACTGCCGCGATGAAGAAGACGCCCTGATTCGCATCTATAATGTGCTGCGCAGCGGGGACCCGCCGAACCTGAAGATTGCCAAGGATTTTATCCGCAAGTTGTTTTTCAATCCCAGGCGTTACGACCTGGGCATCGTGGGACGTTTCAAGATTAACCAGCGCCTCGGTCTCAACATTCCGCAGGATGTCACCACGCTGACTACGGAAGATTTTGTCGAGATTATCAAGTATCTGGTGCTACTGACCGAGGGACAGGGAGAAATCGACGACATCGATCACCTCGGCAACCGAAGGATACGTACTATCTGCGAGCTGATCGCCAACCAGATCGGCCTGGGGCTCAATCGCATGGCCCGTCTGGTCAAGGAACGCATGAGCTTGCAGAACTCCGAGGGCTTGACTCTGGACGATCTGGTTAACTCGCGCACGATTAGCGCGGTGATCAGCGCCTTTTTCGGCAGCAGCCAGTTGAGCCAGTTCATGGATCAGACCAACCCGCTGGCCGAACTGACCCACAAGCGCCGGCTTTCCGCTCTCGGCCCCGGTGGGCTGACCCGCGAACGGGCCGGTTTCGAGGTCCGTGATGTACACTTTTCGCATTACGGCCGGATGTGCCCGATCGAGACGCCGGAAGGTCCTAATATCGGCTTGATCACCAGTCTTACCACCTATGCCCAGATCAACGAGCTCGGTTTCATCGAAACCCCTTATCGTAAGGTGGTCAAAGGCCGGGTAACCAATGAAATTACTTACATGAACGCGTTCGAGGAGGACAAGTATGTAATCGCCCAGGCCAATGCCAGGCTTAATGAGAAAGGTCGTTTCGAGGATAACCTGGTGCTCTGCCGCGTGCGTGACGACTTTTCCCAGATGCATCCGAATAAAATCGATTACATGGACGTAGCCCCGGAGCAGCTGGTCAGCGTGGCCGCGGCTTTGATTCCGTTCCTCGAGCATGACGATGCCAACCGCGCCTTGATGGGCTCGAACATGCAGCGCCAGGCCGTGCCGTTGCTTAACCCGGAATATCCGG
>CAZSTM010000251.1:0-6430 GCA_964609635.1 uncultured Gemmatimonadales bacterium | reverse complement strand
GTGCTGACCACCGGAAACAAGAGCGAGATAGGAGTGGGTTACTCGACTCTGTACGGGGATACCGCCGGCGGTTTTGCGGTAATTAAGGATGTCCCCAAAACCATGGTTTATGAACTCTGCCGCTACCGTAACTCACTGGAGGGCAAAGAGGTGATTCCTCGCCGGGTTCTGGAGAAACCGCCCTCAGCCGAGCTGCGGCCCGATCAGCAAGACAGCGACTCGCTGCCCGAATATAGCGTGCTCGACCCGATTCTCAATGCCTGTGTGGAAGAAAGCTTCAGCCCGCAAGACATTGTACAGCGTGGCTTTGATAAAGATACGGTCAAAAAAGTGATTCAACTGCTTGACCGTAATGAGTACAAACGCCGCCAGAGTCCTCCAGGTGTTAAAATCACGTCCAGAGCATTCGGCAAGGATTGGCGTCTGCCGATAACCAACCTTTATCGTCCCTGATATAAGCCTTTTTAACCCTTGAAATCGCTTTAAAGATATTTTCCCGCTTAATACCTTTATTCACCGGATACCCGATGGCGAGTTGGAACAAGATACAACTACCCTGCACCCGGGTATTCGGGCAATTAAAAATTCTTCTTTACTTCTTCTTCCACGCCTTCGGCGCTAAGCAGGCGGGATTCGCCATGGAAGATTACCCTCGGTCCTAACATCGGTGTGGCTATCAGCAGGAAGACATTTTCTGAAATCCTGTTTAGCATTGACCGATTGCGATGTTTTCCGGCATGAGATTATACACTGTGGAATGAACTGAGGGAGAGGTGTCTGTTCTTTCCAGTTTTAATCGATAGAACTTTTGATAGTCATGAGCACGACAATTAATCTGTCATGAAAGAGGTTCAAGATTCTCTTGATTCCAGCCAAAGCGACAAATAATCCTTAATCCTAATGGTAAGGGGGTAAAAATGCGGTTCACGCGTCTTTTCAGCAGAAGAGCTTTTCTGGCCGGCGCTTCGGGATTTTCGGCATTGGCTGCAATATTCGGCAAAAAACCTCTTCACGGCGGCAGGTTCGAAGGAAAAAACTTTGATGAAAGGATGATCGAGCGATACCCTGCTTTCGATGACAACCGCAGCAGGAAAGTCATTTTCGTTGCCCACTGCGTGATAAATCAGAACGCACGCTGTAACGGCTCTGCTGAAACACCGGCTTCCATTCCCGCAATACCTGAATTTCTGCTGAACAATCAGATCGGTATTGCCCAGATGCCTTGCCCGGAGCTCGGCTGCCTGGGTCTCGGCCGTGAGGGTCTTATTTATGACCAGCTTTCGACTCACGGAAACCGAAGGTATCTACGGCATCTCGCTCAGGATGTCGTTTACCAGATCAATCAATATCTGAAGCATGACTTCAAGGTTCTGGCGGTGCTGGGAATTAACTGCAGCCCCAGTTGTGGCGTGGACTGCCATGCATATAACGGCCGCAAGCCGGGCAAGGGTGCTTTCATGGAGGAGTTTACCGAGGAAATGGATAAAGCGGGGCTGGATATTCCGGTAATCGGAGTGATGGATGCAGACCCGGACAAAGCACTTGAACAGATAAAAAAACTCAACCGGTCTTAAGAACAGACTTCCGGTTTTTAGAGACGAGTTTTATATGTTCTCGCCTGAAAATGCTCCGATTTCTCCCCTGAGGAAAATCCAACACTATTCACTTAAAGCTTCTTGGCAGATGAATTCATAGATACGGTAACTTACTTAATACCTTTCCAAAAATTCAGCTCTACTTCTCCTCCACGCCTGCGGGTTTAAGCAGGCTGGGTTCGACCAGCGTGGTCCACAGCCTGTAGCCCTCAGGGTTCAAATGCAGACCATCTTCCTGGAACAGCTCCGGCCGGGGGGTGCCCTCGGGGCCGAGCATCGGTGTGGCCACGTCGATATATTCCAGCGCCTTGCCCTCCTTGCAGAATTCGCTCACCAGCCGGTTGGCTTCTTTCATCTTTTCCCACATCGACCAGCGCCTGAGACTGGGTTTGATGGCTATAAAACATATCGGAGTCCCGGGTAGTGCGCGGTGAATTTTTTCGACAAATTTCTTGAAGTCTTCCGCCACGGTCTCGGGGGTTTTGCCGGCGGCGATATCGTTGTCGCCCTCGTAGAGCACGACAAGGCTCGGTTTGTAGGGGATGACTATCCGGTCTGCGTAGCGCAGGGCGTCGGAAGTCTGCGAGCCGCCGAAGCCCCGATTGATCACCTTCAGGGGGCTGAAATCCTCAGCCAGGGAGTGCCAGCCCCTGATACTGCTACTGCCGATAAAAACGATTACCCCCGGCTCCGGGAAATGCTCTTTGTCCCGGGCCTCAAAGCGCCGGATCGTCTCTTCCCACCTGTCTGCCGGATCAGCCTTGGTTTGGGACGCCGAAAGCTGCACGGCGGCGAACAGTAAAACCGCCGCCCCAAAGAGCCGTCTTCTTACTTTGAGTTTTTCCACAATTTACCTCAGCGTTCGATTAAAAAAGTCGGCCACCACCCGGGCGGCTCTTTTCTGTTCCGGGGAGCGCAGACGATAGCCGAAACCGTGCGCCATGCCGTTAAAGAAGGCCACCTCCACGGGAATGCCGAAATCGGCCAGGCGACCGACCATCGCCCTGCTCTTGAGCTCCGGGGTCAGTTCATCCTGATTACCGTAGAGAAAGAGAAATGGAGGCTCATTGCCGGTAACCCTCAAAGCGGGACCGGCCTGGGTGTAAGTCGCGCGGGCCTGTTCGGGCGAGACTCCCAGGAAAAGCAGGCCGTGCGGCCAGATTCGGGGCTCCTCCAGGAAGTCCAGGACCGGGTTGTAGCAGGCCACCGCCTGGGGTCTGGTGTCCCCCGGCAGGTGTTCGCCTTCGCCACCCAGCCGGTCCCGGGGACCGATGGTGGCAAGCAGGGCCACCAGGTGACCGCCGGCGGAGGAGCCTACCGCGCCGATTCTTCCGGGGTCCATGCCGTATTCCGCAGCGTGGCTCTTGAAAAATGACATAGCCTGACGGACATCCGAGATTGCGGCCGGAAATAGATGCTCGGGCGCCAGGCGGTAGCTCGCCGATGCGCAGACATAGCCTTTCGAGGCAAGGACTCCGGCCAACTCGGCCCACTGTGCCCGGTTCCCGCCCCGCCAGCCGCCTCCGTGGACAAGCAATACACCCGGCCGGGAGCGGCCTTTGCCTGCCGGAAGGTAGAGGTCGAGACGGGACAGCTCGGGATGACTGTCACTGTAAGCAATGCCGCGCCGGACAATCATGGAATCCGCGGCCGCGGCCGGGCTCAGCCGACCGAATGCTGTCAAAAACAAAAACCCGAGTACTGCCAATCGCCAGAAAATCGGAATACACATCCAGCACCTCTTGGTATTAAACCTTTCAAAATTTAACCGGTCGGTCGAAAAGGCATTCCACACGCCGGTGGATTCCCGGTCGCCAACCTTCCGGCCGGGGCCGCCCGGCAATTTCCGATCCAGGCCCCGGGACATTAACAGTATAACCTTTGCGTTCGCGGTGGATTACCAGCCAGCCACCGAGCCTTCCTTCGGCACCCTTTGAGGCCCGAGAGGAAAAGTCATAAGCGATCCGGTGGGGAGCTTTCGGCTCGACCGGGGCAACAAACCAGTACCAGCTTTTTTTCTCGCCCGCCTCGGTACGGAAGGCTAAAACCTCGCCGTTGTCGGTGATCGACGGCTCGATATCCTCGAGCCCGCTTTCCAGCTCGAGCAGAAAAGCGACTTCGGCGGTTACCGTGTTCTCCGGCAGACGGATGGATATTTCGCCCGAGAGGCCGGCGGGACCCTCTGCCCCCAGTTCCTCAGTCCGACTGTCCTGGACCTCCAGGCTGCCGGCCGGATAAGTCAATTCCAGCGGGATTTCTTTCTGTGCGCCGGGTGGAATCGAAACACCCCGGATAGTCAGTACGCCCTGGGAATTGTTCTCGAAAGTGGCTTTTTCAGTGTGATCCTCAGGGTAGAGTACCAGGCCTTCGGCAGTAAAATCAAAGCTGAGGTTTCGCAAGGCCGGAAAATCCACGTCTTCCCGGCGCACCAGCTCGATGACTTTGGTCTCGTATCCGCTCAGGCGAACTTCTATGGTCTTGCCGAAGCTTAGCCACCCCTGTTGCTCTACAGCCAGGTAAGGGTAGACAGTCAGCGGGAGATAAACTTCATCGTTCGGCTCCAGCCAGCCGTTTTCATAGTCCAGTTTCATCCGGAAGGCGGCGGGCCGGATGTAAGGGTTGCGCACGGTGAGGATCATCTTCTGATGGTGAAAGTGGAAGTAGCCGTACGGTTTCCGCTCGGCAGGATTACCGCCGACCATGGTGGTGTTGGACAGAAGCACGTCCTTATTTGAAACAGCCCATCGGGTTGCCGAGCGCAGGGTCCGCCATTCTTCTTCTTTGAGAATTTGCGGACTGATATAAAGCTCCCACATCGCCAGCCCGCGGCTGAAATGCATAATCAGGTTATCCGTCCATTTGTCCAGGGTTTCATCTGGGCTGCCCAGATACTGGTACTCTCCCTTGATAACCCCCACGGTCATCACCGAGTTCATGGGGAACTGGTGCCTGAGAACCTGAAAGTTGTCGAAGCAGACCTTGTCGCGGTAGCTGACAGCCAGGTCTCGTTTGGAGATCGAGGGCAGGCTGCGCAGCCAGCCGTAATCTGCGCCTCCCATATAAACACAGTCGGTATGGGCGAGCCACCAGGGAGAGAGCCAGTTGCTGGTAGTGATGTTGGTAAAAATTCCCGGCCGAACCGTATGCAGGGTGTCTAGGAGGCTCATCAGGGCTGCGGTATGGGTTTCGCGCGAGTACACGCCCGGCAGGTATCCGTGATCCGTGTCGCCGTAGCCGTAAAGAACTCCGTCGAACTTGTAGTAGTTGACATCGTATCTTTTGATATAATCAATCAGGCGTTCGGTAAGGATGCCCCGGTACTTCGGTCCGGCATGATCGAGGTATCCCTTGCGGCTTACCTCGAGGCCCGCCCTGCGGCCGGCCTCGCTTCTGAGCCGGAGGCCCTCGCCGTAGCCGCCGATTGGACCCAGCCAGAGGCCCAGCGAGCTGCCGATATTCTCCAGCGCTTTTTTAAATTTACCGAATCCCCCCGGGAAATTACGGGTATCTATCTCCCAGTAAGGAGTGTATTTGTCCCATCCCTCATCGAGGACAAAACTGTTCAGCTCCAGCCCATGGTCGACCAGGTTTTTTTTGAACGACTCGATGCGCTCCAGACAATTGGGGTAATCGAGAACCCCGGCTCTTATGTTCCCGGCCCTCTCCGGGGTGCGCATGTCATACCAGGTGTTATAGAGCAGAAATGGTCTTGCAGGCGCTACCCGGATATCTTTCAGGTAATCGAGGAATGCCGCCCTGGTTCGCTGCCAGGGCGCCGCTCCCCAGACCGCTGTGTAGCTTTCCATTCCCTCCGGGCCGACCTGCACTCCTGGATAATAGCCTAACTCGAGCCGCCCGTGTTTCATGCTGTTGCCGCCTGCGGGATATTCGAGGCCGAAAAACATCTCCTCGGTGTACACCGGCTGGCCGAAGCCCTGATGGCAGGCCTTGGCCCCGGCGACAGACATATTTTCAAGGGCCAGTTCCTCGATGAAATACAACTTTCCGCCGGGGGAGCTCACCTTGATTTGTTTGCGCAGATAAGGTTTGTCCTCTGCCAGGGTGTAAATCACCTCGATGTCCAGACCGGGTGAGCCGTGATCCGTATAGGCACTCTCCCCGACCAATCCTTGCTCCCAGTGGTAACCGATCACCAGCCTGCGTGTTCCCCGGTCCGCCGGCTCAATGCGGTAGCCGCGGAGAACGCAGTCCTGGGCGCTGATTTCCCGGGGGTTCTCCTGGCCCGCCCAGTAACCCAAACGCTCGAAAGTGAAACGAATACGAAACTCTTGCGATAAAGTGCGCCAGGTGTGACCGGTGAGCTTGTTCACCAGCCAAGTCGTTCGCCAGGTGTTATCCGTCTTCTGAAAACATCGCTCCAGGTACTTGTTGCCGAAACGAAAACCATCCGGTTCGGCTTTGAAATAGACCTGCGCGGCCAGCGGCGAAAGACACGCCAGCAGAAGAATCAGTGCGATTCGGGTTTCTCTCGGCCGGAAGAGGGTTTCGCACGCCCCTGAAAATTTCAGGACAAGCCCGGAGACTTCCCGCCTCTGCCGATCAGCGAATGATAATTTGCTCAACATTTTTCCATCCCCCGAATACTTGATCCATGATGATGACTCCTTGAACAATATCTGGAAACAAAACGAAAAGTTTTAAGTTAACCTGTGGTCTTTCATCCCCGCGGATAAAACTTAAGGGGCGCTCCTGTGGTTTGCGCCCCTTAAGTTAATAATAAATTCATGCATTTTCACATCTAAAATCAAACAGCACGCTTCCTACTGCAGTACGGCGAACTTGCCCCGCTCGGTCTTGCCGGTGTCCAGGTCGGT
>CAZSTM010000250.1:0-6432 GCA_964609635.1 uncultured Gemmatimonadales bacterium | reverse complement strand
GCTCGGTCTGGATGTCATTGCCCCAGGAGCAGGGGAACTCGAAATCCTTGCCGCCGGCCTCCAGGAGCTTGATCGCCTCGTCATAGCTCAGGCGCTCGAACTGCGAACCGGCGATCGATTCGAGCTGTTCCAGCAGGCCCGGCTGGTACCAGCGCTCCATGAACTCCAGGTCTTCCCGGTCGTGGGCCAGCAGGTATTCGAGAATGCCCTTGATAAATTCCTCGGCCAGGTCCATGTTGTCGTTAAGGTCGTAAAAAGCCATCTCCGGCTCGACCATCCAGAACTCGGACAGATGGCGCGGGGTGTTGGAGTTCTCCGCGCGAAAAGTCGGCCCGAAAGTGTAGACTTCGCTCAGGCCCAGGGCCAGGAGCTCGGCCTCGAGCTGGCCGCTGACCGTGAGAAAGGCAGGCCTGCCGAAAAATTCTTTCTTGCCCGCGGTGGTGATATGGAACATCTCGCCGGCTCCCTCGCAGTCGCTGGCGGTGATAATCGGAGTATGGATGTAGAAGAAGCCCCGCTCCCTGAAAAATTCGTGGATGGCGTGAGAAAGATGGCTGCGCAGCCGGAAAATCGCGGAGAACGAGTTTGTCCGCACCCGCAGGTGGGCTTTCTGGCGCAGGAATTCCAGGGTGTGTTTCTTCTTCTGGATGGGGAAAGTCTCCGGGTCGGCTTCACCCAGCAGCTCCATACTCTCGGCCTTGAGCTCGTAGCGCTGGCCCTTGGCCGGGCTTTCGACCAGGGTTCCCAGGACTTTTACGGCGCACCCGGTATGCAGGCTCTCCAGCAGGCTGAAAGCCTCGCTGGAGGGCTCCAGGACCACCTGGAGGCCGGTCATCGAGCTGCCGTCCACCAGGTCGATAAAAGCCATATTCTGCGACTTGCGCACCGAGCGCACCCAACCGTTGACTGTAAACCTCCGGTCAGCCGATTCACTTTCGAGAATTCTTTTTATTTTTATCCGTTCCATGTCTCTTTTACCTCAAGATATCTTTGACAAATAGCCTGAAAAAAACCGCAGGTAACCGTGCGGTTTTCATATTGGCTCAGAAGAAGGGATTTGTCAAGTAGGTATTAACCGTCCAGGATAATTAGATTTAGATTTTTACACATTCAGTTTGAGAGCTTATCGCTCACATTTGCTTTTTTTCACCACAAAGTAACTAAAGGATTTCACTATCAACCTCTCCAGGGCAGGAAGTCGGGCATCCGGCGGCTTTCTGCTTGCGGCAGCTGCATTTTTTTGTTTACTATTTGGTTTGTGGCGGATATTTATAGACCGGCAAGACAAACCAGGAGGAAACAGCTTATGCTGATCGACTTTATCACCGGCCTGATAGTCCTGAGCTTTGCCTTCAGAATCATGCTGATGCTTATCGGCTGGCCGCTTAAAATCATAACCACGGTCCTTATAACTCCCGCTACCCGCGGCAGGGTGGACCGGGCGGGCTACTGGGCCTCGCTGGTCAACCCGGTTGTCCTTGCGGCGCTCTACGGCGGCTTTATCGCCATGATAACGGCTCATTATACCGCAGTGCCCGGGATAAAAGAGCCGATGATGTACCTGATTATCGGGGCTGCGGCGGCATTTTTCTCGCTGCTCTCCTATGCGGAAGGCCTGCGCGCCAAGGCCCAGGGCCGCCTGTTCGGCCCTGCTCCGGAGGACAAGGCCCTCTGGATTGCGGCTTCAGCGAGCCTGGTGACCGGCCTTGCGGCTTTTGTCCTTTTTTACCTACGACCGCAGTTTATTATGGCGGTTCCCGGCACGGACATCTTTTTCCACTGGGTTTACCTGCTGGCCGCCTGGCTGAGCGGTTATCAAATCGTGCAAATCATTCTGGCGGTCGCTATTCTCGGTTACATCCTGTTTGTTTCGGTCAGGGCGGTTGTCAACCTGTGCAGGATGGCCCTGGGAGGGCTGAAACGCCTCTTTCAGCGTCTCAGGTGGTGGCTGTTCCCGGCCCCGGCCGGGGAGGATGAGACAGAAACCAGCGAAGGAGAGTGAATAATTGTAGTTTTCTTTCCGGCTGGAAATAACTGGTAGGCTGTAGGTTATAGGCTGTAGGCTATAGGCTGTGGGCTGTAGGTTAAAAAAGAATCGTTCCGGCAGGAAAGAATCTACCATGCTGAGCTAAATCACAAGAGCACTGGATGAAATACGTACTGACTATCGTTAACCGGCTTTTCCCATTGTGGGTGATCGGCGGGTGCGTATGGGCCTTTTACAATCCGGAGTTCTTCTCCGGCTTCCTCTCGGATAGGGTGACCCTGTTTTTCGGGATTGCCATGTTCGGCATCGGAGTTACCCTCGAACTCGAGGAAGCGTTGAGGTCGGTTCGCCGGGTGGACAAGATTTTCCTGGGAACCCTGGCCCAGTATTCGATAATGCCGCTGGCGGCGTATTCGCTGACCCGGATTTTCCAGGTGCCTCCCGAGCTGGCCCTGGGTCTGATCCTTACCGGCTGCGTTCCCGGAGCTATGAGCTCCAATGTGTTCGCCTACATCGCACGCGGGGATGTCGCCTATTCGGTGGCCCTGACCACGGTTTCCACTTTTCTTTCCCCTTGGATTACTCCCGCTCTTACCCTGGTGTTGATAGGCGACAAGGTGGAGATCCCCTATGTGGGCATGATGATGACTATTATCAAGAGCGTGCTGCTGCCCCTGGCCGCCGGTATGGTTTTCAGAAAGGTGCTGGGCCGGAGGGTGGAGCGCTTCCTGGAATTTTTTCCCGCCTTGAGCGTGGCTGCTATCGTGGTGATCTGCTCGGTGGTGGTCTCCCGCAACGTGGAGCTGATAGTGAAAATTTCTCTTTCGCTTTTCGGGCTGATTGTGTTGCTGAACGCAGCCGGGCTGACCGGGGGTTTTTTCTTCGGCGAGCTGATCAGGCTGAACCGGGCGGCCAGGCGCACCCTGGCAATCGAGATCGGCATGCAGAATGCGGGAATGGGTGTGGTGCTGGCGCTGACCCATTTCAAGAACCAGAGCGCGGTGGCCCTGCCCTCGGCGATCTTTACCGTCTGGTGTATAATTACTGCAAGTCTTTTCACCATAAAACAATTACAACCTGAACGAAAAGACCGGGATTGAGAAATTCAGGGCCAAATCTTATCACAACTCCACCGGATTTTTTTACCGTGCGGAAAGGGAAAGCCATGAAGCATAAAACAAGAATTTTGCTCTTGGGCCTTGCCTGCCTTACGGCGTGTCCGTTATCCACCGCAGCCCATTACCGACCGATGATCGAGGTGAAAGGCCCGCCGCTTGCCCCCACAGTCGATCCCGGCCCGGATGCGGCGCTGCTGATAGTCCGGGTAGTAGATGAAGCAACCGGAAAACGGGCGAGCGCTACGGTTTCGGTCAACGGCGGAGCGCAGGAGCCGGATCACGATCCCTACGGGCTCTACAGCCTGCGCCGCAGCGGCAACCGTCTCAAGGGACCCATTCGTTTCAGGCCGCTTAAGCCTTACTTCTATACCGACGGTAAGTTCCAGGTACGGGTGCCTCCCGGACAGGCCACTTTAGAGGTAGGCAAAGGCTACGAGTATGCGCCCTGCAGGTTGAGTCTTAACGTGGCCGCCGGCGACACGGTGGAGCTCAAGGCGGTGCTGGAACGCTGGATCGACATGAGCCGGTCGGGCTGGTATTCCGGGGATACCCACATCCATATGGACCGGACCGGCAGCAACGACGACACTCTGTTGGTGCTCACCTCGGCCAGGGGCATTCGTTATGCTTATCTTCTTTCGATGAACACCGGCGGCTACGACCGGGGCAGGCGCTACGAGGGATGGATTCAGGCCCCGGGCCTGGGAGAGGCACATCAGGTGGAGCGGGAAGGGTACTACATCAGTTCCGGCCAGGAATACCGCACTTCGACCCTGGGCCATGTAACAATCATCATGACCGGGAACTATGTTCCCGGCGTGGGTCCCACTCCGGATGTCGACCTCGGGCCTTCGCTGGCGGTGATCGCCGACCAGACCCACTCTCTGGGCGGTTTTATCGGCCTGGCCCACGGCGGATACCACCGCCAGGAAGCGGACGGCCTGCTGCTGGCGGACAAAATGGACTTCCTGGAGCTGCTCCAGTTCGGCGGCTACCGCAGCCTGGGGCTGGACGGTTGGTACGACTTTCTCAACCTAGGCTACCGCCTGCCGATAGTGGGCGCCTGCGACTTTCCCTACACCCGGGAGCTGGGCAGCGAGATAACCTATGCCTGGAGCGAGGAACCGCCCACCCCGCGCTCATTCACCGAGGCTCTGGCCCGGGGAAGAAGTTTCGCCACCAGTGGGCCGATGATTTTCCTGAGCGTAAACGGCCGGCGGCCCGGAGAGATTATGCGCTTTGACCAGGCTGCGGACTCCACTTTGGATGTGCAAGTCACCGTTGCCAGCGAAAATTACCCGGTACGTTATCTCGAGCTTGTTGTCAACGGTTGGGTGGTGGCCCGGGAATTTTCCTCCCGCCCTGAAAGCAGCCGTCATCTGTACCACCGGCTGAGGGTCAGGGAAAGCCTCTGGGTGGCGGCCCGCGCCTATGCGGAAGCAGGCACCGAGGCCCACACCAACCCGGTCTATGTCTATGTCGGGGGAAAGCTGCCGTTTAACCGGGACAGCGCCGGTAACATCCTGGCCCGCCTGAACGGCTCGCTCGAAACCATCCCAAACCGGGAGGTGACGGCACGCCTCGAGAAGATGAAAAAAGAGCTTGTCCGTCTGCTGGACGGCAAAAAAAGCTCCCTGCCGCTGCCACCGGCGCCGTGACTTTCGGGAGGATTTTCATCGCATAGATCTTCCGATTTCCGCCCGGCGAAAATGAACGGGCTTTCCTCGAAGCAGGAGAAAACCCCATGCAGTATCTTTTCAGCCGCTTTGGATACCTGCTGCCCGCGATTTTTTTTCTCGCGCTGGGCTTTAGCCGGGCGAGCGCGCACCAGCAGCGTATGATCAATGCCGACCGTACGGTTGCCGTCCGCCTGGGCGACGGTTTCATCGACCTGAGCGTACACCTGCAATACAAGGAGTTCCCCTCGCTGACCGAGCGCCGGGCCATGGATATCAACCTTGACGGCTGGCTCGATGAACGGGAAGCCGCAGCTTTTGTGCGCGCTAAATCCGACGGTCTGCTAGCTGCTCTCGAACTCGCCGCGAATGACATGCCTGTGCCCCTCGAGGTGCTGGGCGAGCCTAAACTGGAGCTTTTCGGCGCAGCCCGCGTGGTGCCTCTCCACCTGGACCTTACGGTAGAGCTGAGCTCCCGGCTTGAATTTTCAGAAGCGGGAAAAGGCCTGCTGTTCAGGCTGAACGACCGTTTCGACTGGCCCTATGCCGGCAGGGTCATATTCGCTCTCAGCGCGGACCGCAGCCTGGCGGTGGATTCTACCAGCCTGGACGGCCTGGGGCCGGGAGCAGGTGCAGAACAATTGAAAAATTTGTGGTTCTCCTGCAGAAGGCGCAGCGAAAAGGAAATCGATCGTGCATCCGCGGAAGGGGAGGGCCTCTGGAGACTGGTGACCTATGTGCGTGCCGATAAGCGGCCGCTATTCGCCGCCTCCCAAGGGGACACCGCATTCGCAATGGGAAAGGCAGCGGCGCAACTTGCGGTCTCCACCCCGGTGGAGGACCGTAAGGATCAAAGGCTCCGCGGCCTGGTGCTCGGCTACCTGAAAGGAGACAGAGAGGATGCGCTGCCTTTCTGGCTGCTTTTGGCTGCGGCTTTTCTTTACGGGTGTTTACATGCGCTGGCACCGGGACATGCCAAGACCATAACCGCAGCCTACCTGGTGGGAAGCCGCGGCACTTATTCTCACGCCCTGCTCCTGGCCCTGACTGTCACCCTGACCCACACCGGCAGCATCCTGCTGCTGGCTGTAGCGACCGGGCTGTTTTACGGCCAGGCGCTCGAAAGCACGGGCCAGGCGGTTTTCAGCGGAATCTCCGGGCTGATCGTAATGGTTTTCGGCATCCTGCGGCTCAGGGGCCGCGCAGGACAGGCGCATGCTCCCGGGGGGCACCTCCACCACCATGAGCAGGAGCATCCGGACCACGATCACCACGCACACGATCTTGGGGCGATCCCGCAACATACGGCTGATAAGAAATCACGCCTGGGGGTTTTATGGCTGGGGTTCGCCGGCGGCCTGATGCCCTGCCCGGGCGCCTTGTGGATTTATCTATTGGCCCTGGGTTTCGGGCGGCCCGTACTGGGCATCCTGCTCGTTCTGGCACTGAGTGCAGGCCTGGCCCTGGTGCTGGTTGCGGTGGGAACGGCCTCTGTCGGACTGAGGAACCTGATCAAGGTGGAACAGGGCAGGGAATCGGTGGTGGAAGCCAAGAAGATGACTACCGGGCCTTTTGGCCGGCTGAAAAACAAAGGGGCGGTCATCGGCAGAATGCTTCCCGGCCTGACCGGTACCCTGCTGATCATCCTGGG
>CAZSTM010000249.1:0-6460 GCA_964609635.1 uncultured Gemmatimonadales bacterium | reverse complement strand
TCAGGGCACGGTCACATAACTACTCGTGGCGCGTTCACTCGCGAGCCCCACCCTCCCATGCCTTTACAGGTTTAGGAGTGGGGCCTTTTGTGCCTTTTTGCCGTGTTGCGCGTAAAGCCGCGCAAGTCTGCGGCTGTCCCTTTGTGCCTTTGTGTCTCAGGGCACGGCGCGCCGTGCCCCTACATTCGGGCGACCGCCGGTCGCCCCTACGAAAAACATCTTCTTGTTTCCGGGTGAACCGGCTTCTCATGACAACTGACTCCCGTCTTCTGACTCCTGACTCCATAAAAGTTGCTGTACATAATTTTTTTCTTAGTTTTAAAACCAGCCACTAACAACTGACCACTGACAACTGTCTCTGCCTTTTCCTTTGTCACTCTGTCACTCTGTCACTCTGTCACTCTGTCACTTTACCACTTTATCACTCTGCCACTCTATGCTGTTGTCCTTGACACACGCAAGCCTTACCGTCATTATTTCAGGCCATGCGCATCTACCGTCAACAACTGCTCAGCGGGGCCGCCGCCGCCCGGGACACTGCGGTAATCATCGATGTCTATCGGGCGTTCACCTGCAGCGCGATGCTGCTGAGCCTCGGCGTGGAGTACCTGCTGATCGAGGAGGACCCCGACAAGGTCCTGGAATTGAAAAAGCGCTGCGGCCACCTTGCGCTGGGAGAAATCGGCGGGGTAATGGTAAAAGGGTTCGACCTGGGCAACTCGCCGAGCGAGATCGCCAAGGCCGGATCGGGATTTTTCCGCGGGCGAACCGTGGTGCAGCGTACCTCCGCCGGGGTGCGCGGGGTGTTTGCCGCGATCAATTCATGCGACAGGGTATTCGCCGCCGCCTACACTACCGCCGGGGCGGTGGCCGCGGCGATAAAGCGGATAAACCCTTCGGAAGTACACCTGGTTGCCATGGGAGATTCCGGAAGCACAGTCGTGCCCGAGGACGAGGAATGCGCCGCCTACATCCACCACCTGTTGGACTCCAACCAGCCTTACGACCATCTGAGCTCACTGGCCAGAATCCTTGACCACGAAAGCTCGCAAAAATTCCTCCGCGGCGACAAAGCCCACTACCCGCCGGCCGATGTGGCGTGGTGCCTTCAGCCGGACATCCTGGAGCCGGCCATGGAAGCCGTGCTCACCGAGCAGGGTCTAGAGCTCAGGGCGGTAGCCAGCTAACCCGAATTATTAATAAATCTCCCTCGCCCCTACGCCAAATAAATTTGCGGTTAGATAAAATTACGTTACCATATTTATGAATTAATGCATTAAGGGATCACCAAAAATCCAGGCCGGATAACAGTCCAAAAGACCTGATATGGGCCCTTTTGCGGGGGTAGGTGCTCAATAGTGACGTAATTGCGAGGCGAATCGTGCGCGGATGCGGTCTGTATGTTCCTGGTCGCTGACCGCAATCACCGGGGGAACCTCCCCTGCAGCGGCCATTTTTTCCGCCACCCGGATCACCAGGCAGTTGATAATGAAAGAATGCAGGATGGTAGCCACCGCGCCGACTTTAAGGCTGGGGTGACCGGGAACCGGCACGATGGTTTCCCGGCTGTCCATGTGGTTGTCGATCACTATGTCGGCCACCTCGAAAAGGTTCTTGCCTGAAGGGTGGCGGTTATGAGCATCGGGCCCGGTGGCTCTGGAGAATGCCGGGCAAGTCAGGGCGATCACTTTTGCTCCCAGCTCTTTGGCCCGGACGGCGGCCTGCACGCAGATCGCGTTGAAACCATAAGCATTGGCCACGATCAGCAGGTCTTCGGCTGTGATCCCGTACTTTTCCAGGCAGGCATCGGCATGGGAGGCTTGTCCCTCGAGCCGGTGGGCGTTGCGGGCGCCGTCCGCGGCACCGGTGCCCACATCCAGCAGAGCGTTGAGGGGGATGAGCCCGCCCTTGCGGCAGAAAGCATCCTCGGCCGCTATGTGGCTGTGCACTCCCGGCCCGTAGATATGGACCACCTTACCGCTGCGGAACCTTTCTATCATGGCATCCGCAGCCGCATCCAGGTTCGTCCGCTCGAGCTCGGTTACTTTTTCCAGGCATTGCCGAACGTAAGAAAGATACCGGGCCAGCCCGTCCATTTTTGCCTTTCAGTTAATTGAGCGAGGCAAGCCTCGCCCGGATTAATTTTTCGTTTTACCGACCGGGATTCCACCCGCCGAAAGAGCTGCCTAGGGGATGTCAAACATCGGACACGGCGAAGAGTGCCCGGTGCAGTTTTGGTTTAAAGCTGGAATTGGAAAACCGGAAAGTCCGTGCCGAGAGCCGATCAGGCCTTTTCGGATTCCGCAGGCTTGCCCTCTTTGTGCTCCGGGCTGCGGACAACCTGGCCGAAATGGCGATTGACATAATCGGGGATTTTTTCATGGCTGGCAGGGGTAATATCCTCATCGTAGCCGTTCTTACCGGAGATAGCCACTCCAATGAATAAAATCCCACCTCCCACCAGAATCGACTCGGCAATCCCACCGAGAACCACCAGATAAAGCAGCCCGACCATTATAGCCAGACTCAGCCCCAGGGGCAGGGCCACCAGGATTTTCTTAATTGCATTGCTCAGACGGATGTCTTTGGACAAGAGCGCGATGTAATCCCTGACCATTCTGAGTACTGCTGTTTGATATGATTCGTATAAGTAGAAATATCCCAGACATTTAAGAATAAACGCTTCCTGTTCGTAGGTGGATGGGTACTGGCCGAAGATAAAATACTTTCCCTGGTCCTCGGTGCTGACAACACACATCAAATAACCGGAAGAAAAGCGGAAACACTCAGCAGATTGCACCCTGGTGTGCAAGTTATAAAGCGCCTCCCTGCGCAAAAACCCCTTCCCTTTTTTAGTCTTGGAAGCCTGATTTAAAAAACTGCTGTTGATAGCCCGCCGCGCCCGGTCCATATCCTCACTGGTCACTCCGGGACAGACAAACTCGTAGCGAGTGGCCACCTCGTGGGCTCCGATCACTGCCTTGGAGCGGATGTAGTCTCTTAATACGGAAATTCCTCCAGCTTCTATCCTGGCCACTTCCGTGCCCATACACAGTTCCAGCAGAGCGGATCTCAAATGGTTGAAATCACAGGGATAATTATTAAACATCTCATAGACCTTCTCCAGCTTTTTGACGGCCACATCTTTGAGCGTATTCTCCTGGTAGAGCTCCTCTTTCATGTCCATGGCCTTGAGGTCATTTTTCATTTTCTCCTTGATGAAGCGCTTGACAACCGCCTCTTCATCGAAAACCGCCGTCAGGCTCAGCTCCTGCGCAATCTGAATCACGCTCAATTCGCTCTCCGGAACCTCTTTCAGCGACCGATAACGCTCGTTGAAAAACTTGTGCAAGCCCTGGTCCCAGACATAGTCCCGAAAATTTTTCATTTCATAGGTTTCTATCAGTTCGTTCAGTCGCTGGGTCTCGGATTCTCCCGGCTGAGTCCGGCATATCAGGAAGTACAACTCGATCAGGTCCGGCTCGCTCAATCCCTTGTATCCGGAGAGATTGGCCAGGTGCATTTCATCCGCCCGGGAGGAAAGCATAAGCGACAGCGCACTGATCTCACAGCTTTTAGGCATCTGTTCGACTGATAGAAATTCCTCGGCCTTGGTTTCGAGTATTCGGTATAAGGGGGACAGACTGAAACCGTACTCTGTCGATATCGCGGCCAGACCGGAATAATTTCGCCGCCCGATCTCCTCCACGATCCTCCGGCAGCAGTCCAGGTTTTCAGCATCCGCGGTCAGCTTCTTTATGGAACCTTGCTTGACCTGATCACGTATGTAGTCTTTTTTCATCATTTTTCCATGCACGGACATTTAATTATCCATGGAGCCCCACAGCCGGCAGTGCTCGCAGCGATCTCCGTTGAATTCCCCAACTATTTCTTCTGCAATTATTTACAAAACCGTAATCCGTGATAAATTTTCAGCCTGAGATAAAAATAACGATTTTCATACGAGTTGTATAGCTAGAATGGCTATTGATTCTCTCAGGCGCGGTTAATAACCGAAGCGGCGTAGCCCGCGCCGAAACCGTTGTCGATATTTACCACGGTAACCCCCGAGGCGCATGAATTGAGCATGGCCAGAAGCGCGGCCAATCCGTTGAAGCTCGCCCCGTATCCAACGCTGGTGGGCACTCCGATCACCGGGCATTCCACCAGACCGCCGACCACCGAGGCCAGAGCGCCCTCCATGCCGGCAACCACAATGATTACGGTGGCGGTGCGCAGGTCATCGCGGCGGGCCAGCAGACGGTGCAGCCCGGCGACTCCCACATCGTAGATGCGCAGGACCTTGCTTCCCAGAACCTCGGCGGTAACCGCCGCTTCTTCCGCCACCGGGATATCGCTGGTCCCGGCGCAGACCACGGCAATGACCCCCCGCATTTTCGGGCCACCCTTGCTGTGTTTCACCGTAATGACGCCGGCCTCCCGGTGAAAGACCGCCTCCGGGAATTCTCTCTTCAAGCTCCGGTACATCTTTTCATCGGCCCGGGTGGCCAGCAGATCGCCGCCCTTCTCCAGGATACGCCGTCCAATGGCGGTGACTTGATCGGTGGTCTTGCCCTGGCAGTAAATAACTTCCGGGAACCCCGAGCGCAGTTGACGGTGATGGTCGATGACCGCGAAGCCCATGTCCTCGAAAGGCAGATTTTTCAACTCCTCCATGGCCTGGTCTATGGACGTCTTTCCGGCCTTCACCTGCTTGATGATTTGTCTTATCCGATCCGGGTGCATTGATACCTCTGTTGATATTCTAGTAAAAACCGCTCCACTTCCGCCAACCTCTTGCAGGAAAAAAGCTCGCGGCGTAAGGTCGAGGCCCCGGGAAGCCCTCTGGTGTACCATCCGAGGTGCTTGCGCATCCGAACAATACCGTGGTGCTCTCCCAGCCGCTCGACCATCATTCTGGCATGCTCACCTGCCAGGCGGAAAAGATCGGGCACCGAGGGTGGTCCGGGGTCGGGAAGCCCGGCGACCAGCGCCCTGGCCCGGGTAAAAAACCAGGGGTTTCCCATCGCTCCCCGGCCGACCATCACCGCATCGCAGCCGGTAGCCTCGAACATGGCAACCGCATCGGGCGGCGCGCATACATCTCCGCTGCCGATTACCGGAACCGGGCTGACTCTTTTCAGCTCGGCGATCTGCGACCAGTCGCTGGTGCCGGAAAAACCCTGGGCGCGGGTGCGCGGATGAAGTGTCAGGGCGCTTATTCCTGCGGAAAAAAGCCGGTCCGCCACCTCGAGGAAATTGATCTGAGTTTGGTCCCAGCCGCTTCGGATCTTTGCGGTCACCGGCAATCCCGGGGCAGCCCCCACCACCGAGCGCACAATCCGGCCAACCAACTCAGGCTCGCGCATCAGCGCCACCCCGCCGTTGCGTTTAACCACCTTGGGCACCGGACAGCCGAAATTCAGATCGATAAAATCCGGCTTCAGACCCGCCGCCATCTGCGCCGCACGGCCCATGGTCTCCGGATTGTTCCCGAAAAGCTGAATCCCGTACGGCTTCTCCTGTTCGGTAAAACCGATCAGTTCGATATTGCGCGACCAGTTGCGTACCAGGCCGTCGGCGCTGGCCATCTCCGACCAGGTGACATCCGCACCCAGGCTGCGGCAAATGCGCCGGAATATCGAATCCGTCACCCCTGCCAGAGGGGCCAGGATGAGCTTATCTCTGAAATCCATCTCGGTCATATCGACAAAGCAAAAAGGACGACAGGCCCCTAGGCTGAAACAAGCCAAATTTGAAACGATAGAGACCTGGAGCATTTACTAAAAATAGTCTCCTATCGATACGGCTGTCAATCTGTTTCCATTGAAGACTCCCCGCAGCAAGCCGCGGGGAATGCGCCGGCTATTCAATTCAGGGGCCCGGCGATTTCGATTTATGGACCTCGTGCCGGCGCAACTGTAGTTATCCCGTTGCGGCCGTTCTGCCGTATAATTGACTGTTTTCCTTATTATGAGCGATGAACCACCCGGGCAAGCTCTGTTGCAATTAAGGCGCTTACGGCATCTGATTCGACAGGCGTAGATCTAGAGAAGACGAGCCTGTGGTCCGATTAGCAAGGATTTACAAAAGGGTTGATTTTAGCCTGATCTCTTTTAGCTTGAAATCTGTCAAACCGGCCCTTTACAGGCATCTTAATCAGGAGGGGATGCCCAGCCTGGAACACCAGCGGAGCAATGGATATGAAAGACGACCGGATCCACGAAGTAATAAAGCAGCTTAAAGAAGCGGTTCGCGCCTGGGACGTGCCTATTGTGACAGAGATCAGCCGCCGCCGGAAGGACCCTTTCAAGGTGCTGATTTCAACGGTTCTGAGCCTGCGAACCAAGGATGCGACCACCGCCCAGGCCAGCGGTCGGTTGTACAGTCTCGCCGAAACCCCGCAAGACATGCTGAAACTCACCGGTGAACAGATAGCCAAAGCGATCTTCCCGGTGGG